>NZ_NFHK01000026.1:0-34695 GCF_002161315.1 Faecalibacterium sp. An77 | reverse complement strand
CCTCTTTCACTTGGATATGTGTGTATTTTTGTCTGGACATACGAACACCCCCTGTATAGGTTTATTTTCCTACACAGGGGGCGTTTTGTCTATTGTCCGTTTTTACTGGTTCAGTTCAGAGACGCCGGGCGTTTTGTTTAGAACAGCTTGTTTTGTGCGTCGACGTAGGCGCGGAAGGTGTGGTCGTCAAACAGCACCCACTCCACCAAATCCAGCGCGCCGGGATGCTGGGTCAGAAAGTCCCGGACAGTTTGAAGGGCGATGTCTGCCGCCGGTGCCAGCGGGAAGGCATACACCCCAGTGGAAATGGAAGGGAACGCAATCCGCCGGATGCCGTGTTCCATTGCCAGCTGGAGAGAGTGGCGGTAACAGTCCGCCAGCAGCTGAGCCTCTCCGTGACGGCCGCCGGACCAGATGGGCCCCACCGTGTGGATCACATAGGGGCAGGGGAGGCGGTAGCCCCGGGTGAGTTTGGCCTGGCCGGTGGGGCAGCCGTGGAGGGTCCGGCATTCGGCCAATAGCTCAGGCCCTGCGGCCCGGTGGATGGCCCCGTCCACACCGCCGCCTCCCAACAGGCTGTTGTTGGCGGCATTGACGATGGCGTCCACATCCTGCACCTGGGTGATGTCCCCGCGGAGCATCCGGATTTGAGGAAGGGGCAGACCGCCCTCTCCGGCGTCGGGGTGCCGCAGAATGCCGGCAGAAGAACCGTACAGATGCATCATAAAGACTGCCTCCCTTGCAAAGCGATCGGAACAACCATGCTTTCAAAGCCAGTCTAACATACTTTGCCCGGCGGCGCAAGCAGAGCCCCGGAAGGCAGCTTACACGCTGGCTTTCAGCTTTTCCAGCGCCTGGGTAAAGACGGGATATTCAAACAGCGGACGGTACTTTTCTTCGGTGGTGATGGACTGCTGCAAAAGCCGCCGCAAAGGCTGGGTGGTGGCCTGGAAACCCTCCTGCTTTTTGTAGGTGAGCCCGGGCGAGAACAATTCCTCGTCCGGGAAGGTGACCGGCCCCAGGGCGATGTCCACATACCGGGCGAAACAGTCGGCGGCCTGCTGAAATTCGCCTATCTGGAGATAGGCCTCCATCATGGGGGCGTCGCTCATGTCGGCCAGGCCAAAGGTCTGGGAAACAGCCCGATAGGCCTGGCACAGATGCAGCAGCTGCCCGGGCCGGGACATCAGTTTGGGATTCATCAGGGAGACAAGGCAGGTCTGGGTCTGGTTGACCAGCTTGTAGAGCTGCTTTTGGATCAGCTTGAGAGCTTCTTCCGGCTGGTCCTTTTTCAGATAGTACAGGGCCCAGATGGAGGTGGGATCGCCCACGTGTTCCGGCAGTTCCCGCAGCAGGGCGGCGCACTGTTCCGGGTCCCCGTCCAACAGGGCCAGACTGGCCAGCTGGATGGTGGCGCTCTGCCAGTAGGCCGAGCTGCCCGAGGCGCGCAGCTCCTCCAAAAGGGCCTTTTTGCGGCTTTTCCAGAGGGATGGGATTTCGGGGGAGAACATCTGGAAGGTGTCATAGGCTGCCGCTGCGTTGAACTGGAGGGCGGCACAGTGGGGATAGCGGTGGAGCAGTTCCTGCAGCTTTTCCTCTGCCGCCGGGCAGCCCTGCTGCATGGCAGTCTGGATGATGGCATTGATTTGCTCCACCACTTCCTGGTCGGAGAGGGTTTCTTCAAATTGCAGCAGGGTGTCCACGTTGGTGCCCAGGGCCCGGGCCAGAGGGCAGAGCAGGGCAATGTCGGGGCAGGAGGCGTTGGTCTCCCACTTGCTGACGGCCGGGGCGGAAATCCCCAGCTGTGCGGCCAGCTGTTCCTGGGTCAGACCTTTGGCTTTGCGGAGAGCGGCGATGTTTTCGCCGATTTTCAGTTGATTCAGTTCCATGGTTGGCTCCTCTCGATTGTAGGTGGGCCGCGCGGTTTCTGTCTGTATTGTAACCCATCCGCCCGGCCGCCGCAAGCGAGGCGGCGTTAAGGGAAGGACAGATTTTCTTAACCGCTGGTTAATCCAAAGGGCCCGGCAGCCCGGGAGTCCAAAGAAAAAAGCCGGCACGGAATGCTCATGTGCCATAAAGTAACACAAAGAATTTGATAGACAGCAGCCCTATTCCGTCAAAAAAATTTCTTAGACATAAAGTAAGAAATATGTTATACTGAAAAATAAATCTTAGAGGAAGGCGGTGAACAGATGGCGGGAAAAAGTAAGTACACTTTTGAAAGTAAAATCCATGTGTACAGGGCAACCAAGCGAATGACGCAGCAGGAACTTGCCGATTTAGTCGGTGTGTCCCGCCAGACCATCATGCAGCTTGAACGAAACCGTTACAACCCATCTATGCTCTTGGCATATAGTATTGCGAGGGTGTTTGATGTTACGATTGAAGATTTATTTGATTTTAAGGGGGCATAGAAAATGGAGGATTTCTTCTATTCCTTGCTGTCTAATCGACAGGCAACTTTTGTTAATATGGTTATTGGTGTTCTGCTGTTTATAGCTCTTTTGTTTCTGTTCTTCTGTAAGAGCAGCCGAGATGAACGCGGCAGGAAAATTATTGGAAAAGCGAGTATCGTGGCATTGATCTGTTTTGGTATTTGTGCTACGCTATTCAGCCAGTATATGCAGTATATTGCTGTTCAGCAATCATCTGGTGGGGAGGTTCTTGTGCTGGACGCATTTTTAGCTGTAAACTCTATTCAGCTCATTTTCAACATAACAGTAATTGTTGAGATAGTAGGAATACTTATTTTAAGGCACAGAGAGTAATCCGTCACATTGTCAAATACAAGTAGCCGTCTTTGACGGCTATTTATTTCCACTTTGATGTAAGAAATATTTGACATATAGAACGAAATAATATATACTGTATGCGTGGAAGTGAACGCTTTAAGCAGGAGGTGTCATTATGAAATCAAAAAAAGAAAACAAGGATTTTAACAGGGTGCAAGCTGACCTAAAAGCAAATGGGTTCAGAGAAAAAGATGTCACAATTCCGTCTGGAAAGGCAATGGTTTTAGGAATTGTTTACGCACTCCCGTTCGTAATAACTTTGGGCTTATTGTATCGCTTTCTCTTAATTGAAAGAGCGCATTTGTCAGAAGTCGGCGGACTTTCTTTTTACATTATGTTTATAGCCATTATTGCTATCTCAGTTGTAATACATGAGTTGTTGCATGGTATCGGTTGGGCAATTTCAAGCGGTAAAGGCTGGAAGGTGGTTCGGTTTAATATCAACGCAATGATGCCAAGTTGTGCTTGTAAGGTGGCGTTGAAAAAGAAATCGTACTTAACTGGAGTTTTGGCACCTTTTGTAATATTGGGATTAGGCAGCATACTGTTTGTTTTCGTATATCCTGGCACAGTGTCTTTGCTTACTCTAATGGTTAATTTTATTGCCGCAGGAGCTGATTTGCTTATTGCCGTTAATGTATTAAGAGAAGGCAACTGCTTAATTGCCGACCACCCAACAGAAGCCGGTTATATCGCGTTTTACAAGTCAAGTAATGTATGATGTTAAATAGCAAAGCCAGCCGAGCCAGTCAACGGTCAAGATGAACGGCGCGTACCGCGCCGCCGTTGACAGCCCCGCCCGCCTTTGCAGATAAGCAATCAAGGGGCGACAGCAAGGAGTGCTGCCGCCCCGCACTATTATCAGAGAGGGGGAATTTCCATGACCGAAGATGAAGCCTATAAAGTGCATATCCAGTACACCTTTAACGCCTTTTGCAAGGTTGTCATTCGTCACACCGCCATAGATATAATTTTGAAGCTGCGCCGGAGGTGGGAACGGGAAGTTTCCCTTGACTATCTGATGAATGAGAAGTTTGTTCAGCTTGCCGAGCCGGAGCAGCTTGAAGAATATTTTTTTACCGCTTGCGGCCAGACCGCCGTTCTGTACCATACGGAGCTTGCCGCCGCCCTTGCCCTCTTACCGGAGCAGGCACAGGAAGAAATTTTCCGCTACTATTTCCTGCGCCAGCCGCAGCGAGTGATCGGCGTACATATCGGCCGGACACGCAGCACTGCGGGGCGACATATCCAGCTTGCCTTGCAGCGGTTACGGCGGCTCATGGAGGAAAACCGCTATGAGTAAACTTCTCCCCTATGAAACAATCGTCAAAGCCTATGAGGGCGACCCGGACGCAATCGACACCGTTCTTTCCCACTACGCCGGATATATCCGCTATTGCTCCAAAGTACATGGGAAAGTCAACGCCGAGGTTGAGGAATATGTGAAGCAGAAGCTAATCGCCGCACTGTTCAAGTTTCGCTTTGACCGATAAGCAAAGAACAAACACCGGCTTCCATTAGCGATTTTCCCCAGCAAGTTTACAATTCATCTATTCCCATAAGTAAGCGGTCATAGTATAATAAAGCCATCGACAAATGCAAATTTGAAAAATTAAAAGAGGACTAAGTTTATGAGAACCCTGTTCTTAACTTCAAGTGGCTTAAACGAAAAGACTATGGTATTATTTTGGAAATGTATCGGAAAAGAACCGATTAACACAAAAGCGATTTTGGTTCCATCCGCCGCAGTTGGAAATGATGGTGCGCGAGAAGGAATCATTGTATGTATGGAGCGCCTTATGAATATGGGAATACCTATGAATAATATTCTTATATATAATCTTGCGTTTTTACTTTCCGATGGATATAAAAGAACATATTCAAGTTATATTAGTGACATACCTGTACCGTTTCGCTTAATGAGTGTTCAAGAACTTACTCAATATGACATGATTGCTTTTTGTGGAGGAAATGCCCATACGCTTCTTAGCGAAATAAACAGAACAGGATTTTCGAAGCCCCTAAAGCAAGCAATAGAGAATGGATTGGTGTATCTGGGAATTAGCGCAGGTAGTATGATTGCTGCCGGAAATTTTTCCGATGGATTAGGATATTTAGCAAATCCGTTGATACCACACGCTGAAAAAGAGAGCCCTTTTGGAGATATATCGAAAAACGATTTGATTGAATTGGCTGACGGTCAAACTGTATTGATTAAAGGGAATCGACAGGAAATTATTTAATAAATTGAATACTGTTGTTTTTTTATCTTCGGGCCACCCTGACCCGAACCTTCAAAACTGAATATCAGCCGCCCACCGGCGGCCAGCGAAAGCAGTAAGTCTGAAAAAGATTTACTGCTTTTTTTGTGTCCATTTGGCAAAATCGAAAATCACCCGTAGTAGGTAGGTGAAGCCAGAAAAAACTGCCTGCTCCGTTTGGCAAATTTCTAAGAGCGGTGGTGTGGGGAGTGAAAGGAAAAATTCTCTGCCCCGCCGGTTGCCAAAATCCTGTTGCCCGGATTACTAAGGCAAAAGAAATTTTGAAAAATCCCCGTCCAGCGGGTAGCTGGCGGCCTTTGAAATGTATCTTTAGCGGAAAGGGAAAAAGCCGCCGCCCGCGGGCAGGATGCCGGCGCGGATCAGCATCATGTTGATGGGTCCGGTGACGCTGAACATAAACATGAAGATGATGGTCAGCGCCGAGCTGGAGGTCAGGGTGGGCAGGAAGTAGACGGTGCGGAAGAAGTACTTGCCGCGGATCTTGCTGTTCAGGACGCTGGCGATGATCAGCGCGATGATGGTCTGGCAGGGGACCACCACCACCGAGAAGGACAGGGTGTTGGTCAGGGCCTTGCGGGCCGTCTCATCGGTGAACAGGCGGAGATAGTTTTCCAGCCCCACGAAGGTGTAGCTGCCGGTGAAGAGGTTGACTTTGTGAAAAGAGAGGTAGACGACAAAGATGGCTGCGATGCCGATGAAGATGCCCAGGATCACAACCGCAGGCAGCAGGAACAGATAACCTTGGCGTCATTCCTGCAGCTTGCGTTTGCTGGGACGGGTATCAAACTGGATCGCCGCAGTGCCGGGAGCTACTTCTTTGGTTGCTTTTGGCATACACGATTCCTCCGTTCCCTAGTTGAGTGGGTGGGACGCCGTGCGGCTTAGCCGGCGTTGGCGATTTCCTGGTTGGCCTGGTCTTCGGCGGCCTTCAGGAATTCCGCTGCGGTCATCTCGCCGCTGACAGCCAGGGGGAAGTAGTTCTGGTATGCGGTGTTGATGATGGAGGCGTTGTTGCCCAGCTGCCAGGGCAGAGAGCAGTCGGTCATCTCGGAGTGGACCTTCCAGACGGGATCGCTATCAATGTCCATGGCCTCGGCGGCGTCGGCACGCGGGGGCAGGCAGCCTGCGCCGGTGCACCAGATGGTCTCGCCGTCCACGCTGGTGACGTACTTGATCCAGGCGGAAGCCATGTCCTTGTTCTGGCTCAGGGTGTAGATGCCGTAGCCCACGGTGTAGCTCATGGAGTACTGGGTGCCGTTGTAGCTGGGCATGGCCTTGACGCCGAAGTTGATGTCGCTGTAGTCGGTCTTGAGGGTGCCGTAGACCCAGTTGCCTTCCTCCATGATGACGGCCTTGCCGGTGCCGAAGGCCTCGCCGTTCCAGCCCAGGCCCAGGGCGCTGGGGGTCTTCCAGACGCCGGCGTCCACAAAGTTGAGGATGTACTCCATGTTCTTGACCACGCTGTCGCTGGTCAGGGTGGCGTTGCCCTCAGCGTCGCACAGGCCGTCGTTGCCGTCCTGCAGGATGCACAGGTTGCGGGACAGGTCCTGGTTGTAGGTCATGGCAGCAATCTGGTTGGGGCCATAGATCTCGTCCAGCTTGGCCTGCAGGTCCAGCAGGAACGGCATGTAATCGTCGTAGTTGTCGGGGATGTCGTCGGCAGTGTAGCCGCAGGCCTCCAGCAGGTCGATGTTGTAGTAGGTGGCCAGGGTGGAGACGTCCTTGGGAACGCACAGGGTGCCCTCGTCGTTGGTGAAGGCCTCCACCAGGTTGGGATAGAACTGGTCCAGATCGTACTCAGCAGCATCCAGGGGGTCCATCACGCCCAGAGAGCCGTAGAAGGGGAACATGCTGCCGTCCACGTAGAAGGTGTCGGGAGCGGTCTGGCCGATCAGGTCGGCCTGGAACTGGGTGTTGAAGTCGGTGTAGACCTTCAGCTCCACGGTGCAGCCGTGGTCGGCCTCAAAGTTGGTCTTCAGCTGGTTGATGGCTGCGGTCTCCTGGTCGTTGCCGCCCCAGATGCCCACGGTCAGGGTGCGGCCGGAGAAGTCGCCGGAAGCGGATGCGCTGCCGGAGGCAGCGGTGGAGCCGGCGGTCGAGGTGGACGAGGAGCTGCCGCAGGCGGTCAGCGCGGCGGCGGCCGCAGCGGCGCCGCACACAGCAAGGAACGAACGACGATTGATCTTCTTCATGGAAAAGAGCCTCCTTCAAAGTGCTTTTTGCATGGTTGCAAAAACGTTTTCGACAGCACCTATTCTATACGAAAACGTTTTCGTATTCAATTCGCTTTATGAACAAAACCTGACTCCGTATTTTGGACATCTTGTCCGGTTATTTTACAGTTCTACGCAGATCTGGCCCTGCACCTGATAGGCTTTGCCGTAAACGGTCAGCTCCACCGTTTCGGTGCCGGTGAGATTTTCGATGTTCAGGGCGGTGTGGCTCAGGGTGATGTGGAGTTTCTGGCCGTGCCAGTAGATATAGAAGTCCAGACCGGTCCATGCGTCGGGCAGGACGGGGTCGATGCGCAGCTTGCCGTCCAACATCCGGACGCCGCCGAAGCCGAACACCACCGACTGCCAGATGCCCGCCAGGGAAGCGGCATGGATGCCGGCGTCACTGGTCTTCATGTTGGGGCCCACGTCGATGGCGGCAGCGCTGGAGAACAGCTGGTAAGCCATATCCCGGTTGCCCATATCGTTGGCCAGGATGCAGTGGGTGGACAGAGACAGGGAAGAGTCGTGGAGGGTGCGGGGCTCATAGTAGCTCCAGTTGGCGCGCTTGACATCGGCGCTGAACTGGTTCTCCAGCAGCAGAAACATAATCAGGATGTCGGCCTGCTTGGAAACCTGCATGTGGGTGATCTGCTCCTGGTTGTAGTCACGGTAGATGCTGCCCACGTTCTTCTGGTTCTTGTACTTGGTCAGGTCGATGTCCTTCAGGGTCAGATAGGTGCGGTCCTGGGGAATGACCAGATCCTCACGGGGCTGGGGCAGGTAGATGCGGTTCAGCTTCTCCTCCCACTGGGGTTCCAGAGCAGCCAGGCCCAGCTTTTTGTCCAGAGTGCTGTACAGCTCGGGGCGTTCAGCCTTGAGCTGGCGGCTGTACTCCAGAGCCTTGCGGATGTTCCAGGCAGCCATGTAGTTGGTGAAGGCGTTGTCGTCCACGTGCTCCTTGTACTCGTCGGGACCCACCACGTCGTTGATGTGGAGCAGGCCGTCGGTGCCTTCCTCCAGGCGGCTGGCCCAGAACTTGCCGGTGTCCAGAATCAGCTCATAGCCGCAGCGGTCCATGAAATCCTGGTCGCCGGTCACCTGATAGTATTCCCATGCGCCGTAGGCCACGTCGGCGGTGATGTGCTGCTCAATGAAGCCGGACCAGATCTTGGTGGGCAGACCGGTGACGATGTCGGCAGCGCCCCAGACCGGGGTGACTTCGCCGTCGTCAATCCAGGCCGACTCCCAGGGGAACTGGGCGCCCTCGTACTGGTTGCCAGCGGCCTTCTTGTGGGCGCCGGGCAGGCTCAGCCAGCGGTACTCCTCCAGGCTGCGGGCCACTTCGGGTGCGCTGTAGATGAAGTAGGGCAGGATGAACATTTCGGTGTCCCAGAAGGTGTGGCCCTTGTAGCCCTCGCCGGACAGGCCCTTGGCGCCGATGTTCATGCGGTTGTCGTGCATGGGGGTCATGATGTACAGATGGTACTGTGCAAAGCGGATGGCCAGCTGGTCAAAGGCGTTCTCCGACTGGATGGTCACCGGCACGTTGTCCCAGACCTTGGCAGACCAGGCGCGGGCACTCTCAGCCAGCAGGGCATCGTAGCCCAGAGCGCAGATCTCCTTCTGACCGGCCAGAGCCTTTTCCTGCAGGGCAGAGAGCTCCAGACCCTCGCTGTCGCGGTCGCGGGAAGTGTACACGGTGGACAGCTTCTGGATGGTCAGGGTCTTGCCGGCGGGGATGGCCACCTTGAACTCCTGCTTGATGATGCGGCGGTCCATCACGATGAAGCCCTTTTCGTCCTGGGGCACGCCGTCCATAGCGAAGGAGAAGGTGGTGTGGAAGACAAAGTGAATCCCCGACTGGCCGGTGGTCTGGTTGTACTGCATGTGGCGGCCTTCAAAGAGACGCTTGTCGCCCTCCGAGAAGTGCTGGCTGCCGCCGTTGTTCATCTGGCCGTTGATGCCGCCGGTGATGTCCAGCTCCATGTCGCCGTCCAGGGGAGTGACCTCCACCTTCTGGGCGATGAGGTGCAGCCGGTCCAGAGAGACAAAACGGCTGAACACCAGCTGATACCGCTTGCCGTTGGGAGCGGCCCAGACCACCCGGCGGGTGGTCTCGCCGGTCTTGAGGTTGAGGGCCCGGTCATAGGACTCCACCTTGCCGGTCAGCAGGCTGAACCGCACCCCGTCCAGCCGCAGGTCCAGACGGGAGATGTCGGCTGCGTTGGGCAGCTCGGTGACCTCGTTGTCATCGAATTTGTTGAAGGTGCCCGCCACAAACAGGTCCCGCTGCTCGCCGGGGTTGAATTCGTCGGTGGCGTTGCGCAGGCAGAGATAGCCGTTGCCCTGGCACATGATGGACTCACATTTGCCCAGATACTCCGGGTCAAAGCTGTCCTCAGCCACAATCCAGTCAGCAGCACGCGAATAATCCATAGCCATAAGAAAATCCTCCTTTATTTCACGCTTCGCCGATGGGCGAAAACGTTTTTGATCCAGGGTGAAAAAATAGCCCGGTTTCCGGGCACTTACGGGGAACCCCGATAAGTCAATGATAGAAATAGTAGTTGGAGATCCACACCAGGATCACCAGTCCGCACAGCTGGGACCCGGCTGCAAACAGCAGGGGAATCCCCAGCGCCCAAAAGACGATGCAGCAGACGGCTGCCAGCGGCAGATACAGGCGAATGCTCCGGGCGATGTCGCTGGTGTTGGCGTATTTGCGGGCGCAGTACCAGCCCAGCAGAGCCGCCGCCAGAATGCACCCGCCCAACAGCACCGGATTGGTGGCAACCAGCGGGTCGGTGGGTTTCAGATGAAAAATCTCGTCCAGATTCATGCTTTTTTCTCCTGTTCGGGGTCGGGCTTGTCCTCCCAGCGGAAGATCACCCGGCTGTTTCCGGCCATGTCGTGGAGGGTGGTGCCCTTGACAAACAGCATCACGGTGCTGACCAGCCCGGCAGCCCATCCCACAATGGGGATCAGGTACATGGCGCGGATCAGTTCCCGCAGGCCGGTGTAGAGGACCGTGGGCTTGCCGCCGGCCCGGTCCACCACTTTCAGGCGTCCGATCATCTTGCCCAGGGTGGCGCCGTTGTTGTACTCAATCATCAGCACCCCATAGACGGCAAAGAGAAGGCGGAACAGAAAATCAGCCGAAAGCGCGTTCGTTTTGATCCAGAACAGCAGAACAAACTGCACCGGCAGCATCAGAATCAGATAGTCGATCAGCGCACACAGCAGGCGTGTGACACCCCGCAGAACTTTATGACTGCTCATGGACAGAACCCTCCTGTGCTCGTAACGAAAACGTTTTTGGCGCCCCTAGAATAGCATAGTCCCCGGCGTTTGTACATCCTCAGAATATACAAACCTGCCGGGGACTTTTTGTACAATGTATCAAGTTTCAAAGTTTGCCGCGGGCGCTGTTGCGCACCACCAGTTCATACATCATGTTGTCCACACGGACATCGGTCTTGCCTTCGATTTTTTCATAGATGGCTTTGCCTGCCATGTATCCCATAAGATAGAAGTCCTGGCGGACCGTGGTCAGGCCGCCGTAGAGGTAGCGCGCGCTGGGAATGTCGTCAAAACCCACCACCGCAATCTGGTCGCCCACCGTCAGGCCGCGCTCCTCGATGGCCTTGCAGGCGCCCAGCGCCATCAGGTCGCTGGCACAGAACAGGGCATCCACGCTGCTGTCCCGCTCCAGAAGATGCCGGACCCGCTGATAGGCGATGTCCTCCTGGAACCCTGCGTCCAAAACCCGGTTGGGCTGGATGGGCAGACCGGCTTCCTCCATGGCCCAGCGATAGCCGCTGCCCCGGAGGATGGCGACGTCGGCCTCGGGGCCGCCGTTCACCAGGGCGATGTTTTTGCGCCCGTTCTTAATCAGGAAGGAGACCGCCTCATAGGCGGCGCGCTCGTTGTCCATGGTGATGTCCAGGACATCCGGGTTGTCGATGCGGACGTCGATGAAGGCGCAGGGGATATCGATTTCGTCCAGCTGTTTCAGGTACGGGTCGTGTAATCGGAAACCGGTACAGATCAAACCGGTCAGCTGCTTGCTGAGGCACAGAACCTTTAGGGATCGCTGGGCCTGCTGATGGCCGTCGGTTGTCATCAGAATGAATTCAATATTGTTGTCCTGGCAGGCATGGCATACGCCGCTCAAAATGCCATACACTGCACCGGAAGGGTCCATGGGGCGCAGGTCGTTGATGAGCAGGCCGATCACCTTGTCCACCCGTCCGCCCATGCTGCGCCCGGCCACATTGGGCACATAGTTCATCTGGCGGGCGATTTCCTGAATATGCTTGCGGGTCTCGGGGTTGACGTCGGTATAATCGTTCAGCGCCTTGGAAACCGTTGTGATCGAAACTCCGGCTTTTTTTGCGACATCGCGAATCGTGGTTCTTTCCATCCAATCACCTCAGAAAAAGCATACCACAGTCCAGACTTTTTTCCAAGAGGGAGAGGAGCTTCCAAACAAACATTTTCGAAAAAGTTTCGCGGTGGTTTCGCGCCGAGACCCAAAAGCCCCGGCCTACCCGACCGTTCAGGCCAGAGAGCCGGGGCGGATGGGGGATCGGACCGGGAGGTTGCTCCCGGGCGCGCAGGGATTGGCATTCCTTTTGCACCAGGACCACCGACACAATCAACGCAATGAAATCAGTAATCGGGCCGGCCTGCATCACGTGCAAATTGAAATGAAGGAGTGGGGTAAAAGAGGAGAAAGCCAGCCGCCTTTTGCGCAGAAAAAACCGCCCTTTGCTGCAATTTCCTTGCACAAGCAGGAGCTTTGCTGTATTCTTGACCAAAAGGCCGGGCCGTTCGGCCTGCTTTGGACAAATTGCGGAGCCTGTATCCCGCCGCCGGAGGGCGGGAGACAGGGGAAAGGAGCATGTTATGACGAGCCAAACCAATGAGAATGCCCTGTTGAAGGCGGGGTGCATCCTGCTGATGGCGGCGGGAGCTGTTTGCCAGGCAATTGGCGTGTGGAACAGCCTTTCGGTGGGCAGACAGACCCAGAACATGGAGTCGGAAATGTACGACAACTTGAATCAGGCCATGCAGCAGCAGACCGGCGGCCAGGCCGGGGCCGATGTGGCGATTCAGGCCTTGCAGGGGTTGTCGGTTCTGGTGGCCGTTCTGTGCGTGGTGGTGCTGGCGGTGCTGCTGGTGGTGGGGCTGATGGGGCTCAAACGGGTTGACAAGCCGGAGAAGTACCGCTTCTTCCTGATCTGGGGGATTGTTCTGCTGGTGTTCGGCGGCGTCGGGGCGCTGTTGGTGGCGGATTTTGCGTCGATCCGGGGCATCGCCAATCTGCTCTGGGCCGTGGTGGCGCCGATCCTGTTCATTGTGGGAGCCCTGCAGCAGAAAAAGGCCCTCTGACCAAGCCCAAAAGGCCGGAATCATTGCATAAAAGGAACCGCGGCCGGCGGACATCGCAGACTTGCCATAGAGCCTGCGGGTGCATTATAATACAGGAAAAGACCATGCCAAGACGCTTGGCAGAGCCTGACCGGAGAGCACCCACAGCATTCATGGCGGCTGGTGTCCGCCGGCCTGCATTTTGGGGCGCCCGGAGGACGGCCCGGCGAATCGAAACAGGAGGAACAAGCCAATGGCGATGATTGGGATTGATCTGGGAACCACCAATTCCCTGGTCAGCGTCTATCGAAACGGCCGGGCCGAACTGCTCCCCAATGAACTGGGACAGTACATGACCCCCAGCTGTGTCAGCCTGCTGGAGGACGGCAGCCTTGCGGTGGGAGCCGTGGCAAAAGAGCGGCTGATAACCCATCCGGAACAAACGGTGTCGGCCTTCAAAACCTGGATGGGCACTGAGAAAACGTTCTCTCTGGGAGACAAGGAGTTTCTTCCCCATGAGCTGTCCGCCATGGTGCTGAAAAAGCTGGCCCAGAGAGCCCGCGCCGCCCTGGGCGAGGAGATCGAAGAAGCGGTCATCAGCGTGCCGGCCTACTTCAACGACAACCAGCGCTGCGCCACCCGGCTGGCGGCCCAGCTGGCAGGTTTGCCGGTGAAACGCCTCATCAATGAGCCGTCGGCTGCGGCGCTGTGCTACAGTGCGGCCCTGGGCCGCCGGGAAGGCAAGCTGCTGGTGGTGGATTTTGGCGGCGGCACCCTGGATGTGAGCGTGGTGGACTGCTTCGAGAATATGGTGGAGATTCTGGCCATTGCAGGGGACAACCACCTGGGCGGCAACGACATCGACCGGGCCATTGCCGACTATTTCTGCCGGGAAACCGGTCTGAACTGGGATGCTTTGACCCCTTCGGCCCAGCGCCAGCTGCTGGCTTTGGCAGAGCGCGGCAAAGTGGGCCTGTCCGGCATCCGCCGGGGCCTGTTGGTGTTCCAGGACGGGGACCAGAATCTGAGCGCCCCGCTGGACGGGAAAATCTTGGCCTCCATCTGTAAGCCGGTGTTTGAACGGGTCCGCGGCGTGATTGTCCGCGCCGTGCGGGACAGCGGCATCCCAGTTTCCGCCATGGACGATATGGTGCTGGTGGGTGGTTCCTCCCAGATGGAAGTCTTTGTGGACTATCTGGAACAGCTGTTTTCCAAGCGGCCCACCCTGGCCGCCCGGCCGGAACATATGGTGGCCCTGGGGGTGGGGCTGTGCGTGGGCATCAAGCAGCGCAGCGCCGAGCTGCGGGATGTGGTCATGACGGATGTCTGTCCCTTTTCTCTGGGAGTGGCCACCTACAACAGTCAGGGGGACGTGAACCCCCATATGGCAGTTCTAATTCCCCGCAGCAGCATCCTGCCGGCCCGGCGGGCCCAGCAGTTTTATACCCTTTTTCCGGATCAGCGCCGCATCCGTCTGGAAATTTATCAGGGAGAGAACTACTATGCGGCGGACAATCTGCGGCTGGGAGAGCTGACGGTAGCCGTCCCGCCGGACGAGCCGGGCAGTCAGTGGGTGCAGGTGATCTTTGCCTACGATATCAACGGCATTCTGGAAGTGACCGCAGAGAGTAGCAGCGGCGACCGCAAGCAGACGGTCATCCTGAACCCCAAACTTACCCTGTCGGAGGAAGAACTCCAACAGGAACTGGCCCGTCTGAACGCCCTGCCTACTCAGTCGGAGATCGGGGAGGAGGACCAGCTCCTGTTTGCCTGGGCGCAGCGTCTGTTTGCAGAGCTGACCGGCCCCCGCCGGCAGGAGGCGGGGTATCTGCTGCAGCGGATGCAGGAGGCCGCCCAGTCGGGGGACCCCATCCGGCAGGCCCGGGAGCGGGAAGACGCCCGCCGTCGCCTGGAAGAGTTGGAACGCTGGGCCCAGTGGGACGTATTTGAAGAACCGGACGATGAGGAGGATGAAGAGGAATGAATCTGTGGGAAATTCTGGGCCTGGAACCCACCCGTGACCTGGGGGCCATCCGGAAAGCCTATGCCGCCAAAGCCGCCCAGTGCAGCCCCGAGGATGACCCCGAGGGCTTTTTGCAGATTCGGCGCGCCTATGAGGAGGCCTGCGCCTGGGCCCGCGGACAGGAGCAGCCGGACCAGCCGCCTCTGGAACCCCAGCAAGCCCCGGCCAACCAGGGGACAGGGGGCTTCAGCCTGGCCGAAGAGGAAGAACAGGCCCGCCCCTTTGCGCATCCCGCCCTGGATCAGTTCCGGGAACTGTATGGCTCCAAACAGCGGGTGAACCGGAAACTGTGGGATCAGTATTTTACCTCCATCGAGTTTCTGTCCGTCTATCGGGACCCTCGGTTCACGGCTGCTTTGTGCCAGACTGTGGAGGAGATGAAAAAGGAATGGCCGCCCATCAGCGTCTTTCAGATTCCGCTGGCGGTGGCTTACCGCTACCGCGCGGTGGAGTACAAAGACCGCACCGAATTTGAGCTGGCCGCCGGGGCGGGCTTTGACGGAATCGAGGATATCCTCAAGATCGCGGCCATGGGGCCGCTGGTCCGCAAACTCCAGGGCAACGACAAAGCCCTCTCCGCCGCATATCGGGATTATGAGGCACTGTGCGGCCTGGCCCGGCAGGAGAAGTGGGACCTGGATTCCGCCCAGCAAATGCACAAGTATGTGAGCCTGTACAGCATGGCCCATTTGAAAGAGCGCTGCGTCAACAGCGACCTCTTCACCGAGCGGAACATTGTGTCGCTCCGGGTACTGGAGGCCTTTTTCTCCCTGTATACCCTGCCGGAGGAAGCGTATGAGATTCTGTGGAATACATTGGAGCTGAACTCTGCCGTTATGGGCCGGGCCCAGATTTTCTACGGCAAACTGCGCCAGATCGCCCAGGAAAAGGCCCCGCAGGTCTGCGTGCCGCGGGAACAGTTTGTGGAGCTTCGCTCAGCGTTTATTGAGCTGAGCGGGCAGCTCTACCATTTTGACGCCGACATGCCGCAGAACCGGGAATTGACGGACGCCTTTCTGGCGCGGTGGGATTTTCAGCGGGCCGCCCGTACCCGGATGTTTGTCCGGGATGAGATTCTGCATCACTGGTGCGGGCCCTATGACCCCCACACCGCGTATTTTCTCCGTCAGCTGATGGCTTTGTACCAGCGGGAGGCGTCCTTTCCCTATGCCCGGGAAGTGGTGGAGGCCATCCAAGACAGCATCGGCCAGTGGGAAAAAGAAGAGGCCCGCAAGAGGGAGCAGGAAAACCTGGGCAATCTGGCCCGGGAGGAAATCACCCTGGACTGCTGCAACCCGCGGCATCCGCTGTTCCTGCGCTATTTCCTGCGCAACAGCTTTTACCATGCAGATACCTCAGACGGGAAATCTCTGGCCGGCCTGCTGGACCAGCAGTTTCCGCAGGACGCCGGATGGGTCCGGCGGCTGGCGGAAAAGAAGCTGAGCCTCCCCGTCATCCTTCATCAGAAGAACATCGCAGAGGATGGGCAGGAACAGGTGGAAACCCTGGAGTTTGAAATCCGATTCCACCAGTTTTATCTGGAATACCGCTGCGACGGTCAGACGGTCTGCAACCCTGTGCTGCCTTTCTGGGGCTTGTGCCAGCTGGAAGATGAACTGCGTTTTCTGATGCTGCTCCCGGTCATGGGGGCCTATCAGGAAGATTTGGAGCAGGTGAAGGAGATTTTGAAGGAGCGTCTGGCCCGGCTGAATCTTCCGGAAGAGGTTTTGGCGGTGGTGTCCGACGCGCTGGCCCGGGAGATCGCCTGTATGGCTCCCATGGGGGATGGGGTTGGAAGTCTTCGCCCGGCCTTCTTTGCCCGGGAAGAGGAGGACATCGCCTGTTTCTGTGAGTGGTACGGCAATGGCCGGCTGCTGACCTTCCGCCGCACTGCGGAAGGAGAGCAGATTCTGTATACCAGCTGCTATGAGGACATCCGATCCCTTCAGGAAGCCGCCCGCAGAGCAAAGAAAATTCTGGACGAAATCTTCCTCCCTGCGCCGGGCCTGCGCACCATCAAGCCCGGCCTGTGCGGCTCGATTCATGCGGACTATAACGGCCAGCCCTCCCGGGACTATCCGCCGGAAGAAATCACCCAGCCCCTGCTGGAACAGCTCTTCCATGACTTTGAACAGCAGCGGGTTCATCGCCTGGTGTTTGACGGGCGCCTGGTCCTTCTCTGGGACTTTGAGGGCCAGGGCGGAACCTGCGCTTTGCTGCGGTTCTACGATGGAGACCAGAGATGGGAGGCCCTGCTGGCCAACCGGGATATGTACTGCAGCGTGGACAGCAGCCTGGTTCCCCAGAGCACCTTCCGGCTGGGGCATCTGCCGGTGTATCTGCTCCATCGCGGCCCGGGCAAACCGCTCCGGGCCCTGACGGCCATTCTGAGCGGCGCGCCGGATCGCTCGGAACAATGGTCCACCAAAGTCTATCTCTACAGCGCCAAACCCTACTACTATATGGTCAAGCGGACGATTGGGTGCTTTACCCCCGAGGAGTCCAGAGGCCCCATGCTCCGCGCCCGCTATTTCATGCCCAAGACGCCCCGCCGGTTTTTCTATCAGAAGCCGGATGGTGAGCTCTGCACCCTGCCGGTGGAGGGCGCAGCCCGCATGACCCTGCAGAGCCAGCTGGCCGGTTTTGAGGCGGGCAACCAGGACTATCTGGTGATTCGCTGGCAGCTGGAGGAGGAAGGTGTGGTCCACCTGGTCCTTCTCCACGAAAAGGCCGGGACCGAGCACCGCTATCAGGCCATTGTCATTCAGGACAACTGCCAGAGCATTGACTATCTGGTGGCGGACCGGTGGGAGTACATCAACACCGACAAAAAGGCCATCAAAGCAGAATTCCAGGGGAGAAAGATTCCCCGCTACCTGATTCATTACGATATGAAGATCATCCGGGATTTTCTGGATCTGTTCTTCATCAGCATCCCCAAGTTTGACCCCCTGCTGCGCAATCAGTTCGGGGCCTTTGCCAGCGGCCCCGACTACCTGACCCGTCTGGGCTTTGCAGAGCACCGGCGGAAACTTCTGCCTCCCGTTTATTAAAATACCCCCGGCACGGACTTTTCTGTGCCGGGGATTTTCATGCGGGCCTGAACGGCACCAAAGACGGTCGGGAAACAGCAACTTGCCCAAAAAAGGACTGCGTCCAAACAAACATTGGGCGCAGTCCTGCTTTTTTGCTTTTCCTGATACTTTCCTTAGAATCGCCTGTTACCATAGCAGCAGAGAAAGAAAGGAGATACACTGTTATGGAAGCAATACAACAGCGAGCAAAACCCACAGGCATAACCGAGACGGGCCTGAAATGGATTGCTCTGGCCGCCATGGTGCTGGACCATGTCCACTACTTTTTTGGTTTTACGGGGTGGATTCCGGAATGGTTCAGCATGGTGGGCCGGATCGGCGCGCCTCTGTTTCTGTTTTGCCTGGTGGAGGGGTTCACCCACACCCACAGCCGGAAGCGCTATTTTGCCAGGGTCTACGTCCTTTCGACAGGAATGTCTGCTCTGCTGTTTCTGATGGCCTATGGCGGCGTGCTGGTGCGGCCGGACGGTTTTTATCCGCTCAATGGCATCATGACCGCCTTTGTAATCCTGATGGTAATGTGGCAGGGTGTGGACTGGCTGGAACAGCGAAAGCTTTTCCGGGGACTGGCGGCGGTGATTTTGCCGCTGGCATGGCCCTTCCTGGCCACCGGGCTCTCGGTAATGTTTCCCGCGCTGATGAACCCGCTGGGGTTTTTGTGCTATTCCTTTGTGCCCATGTGGGGCATCACGGGGGACAGCAGCTGGCCGGTGCTGGTCATGGGAATGGTGCTTTACCTGTTCCGCAAACATCGGAAGACCCAGGTGGCGGCTTTTTGCGTCTACTATATCCTCTATGGGGTGGTGTATATGGGCCTGATGGCCTCCCGGCTGCCGGGCTTTTCCTGGGGCCAGCTGTTCACCGAATACTATGAGATTTACGGCATTCTGGCTGCACCGCTGATGCTGTGGTATAATGGAAAGCGCGGTGGGGGACACAAGATGCTGTTCTATGTCTTTTACCCCGCCCATGTGTATGTTTTGTATGCCCTGTCCTGGGGGCTGTATCTTGTGCTGAACTGAGGTGATGGGTGTGGCTCATATTCTGGTGGTGGATGATGACAAGGACCTCTGTACCCTATTGAAGACCGCTCTGGAACGGGACGGCCACCAGGTGTCGTCCCATCAGAGCGGGGCCGAAATTGACCAGGCCGCCTGCCGGTGGGCCGACTGCATCCTGCTGGATGTGATGATGCCGGGGGAGGATGGGTTTGCCCTGTGCCGCCGCATCCGGTCCATCGCCGACTGCCCGATTCTGTTTTTGACCGCGAAAACCGAGGAGGCCGATGTCCTGACCGGTCTGGGCATTGGCGGAGACGATTACCTGACCAAACCCTTCCGGGTTGCAGAATTGCGGGCCCGGGTGGCGGCCCATCTGCGGCGGGAACGGCGCACCCCTCACACCCGACTGCGGCGGGGAGACCTGGACTTTGACCTCAGCGAGCGGATGGTGTATCATCAGGGCGTCCCGATCCGGCTGACCCGGAGCGAATATGCCATCTGTGAACATCTGGCCATGCGTCCGGGGCAGATTTTTTCCAAAGAGCAGCTGTACCAGGCCGCCTTTGGCTATGAGGGCACAGCGGATGTCTCGGCAGTTACCGAGCATATCAAGAATATCCGGGCCAAGCTGCGCCCGGCGGGGCAGTCCCCCATTGAAACAGTCTGGGGAGTGGGGTACAAATGGAAAAACGAATGAAACGCCCGGCGGGGCTCACCATCCTGTTCTGGCGGTACCTGCTGACCACCGGTGCGGCGATTCTGGCGCTGGCGGTGCTCTGGTGGATGGGACTGATTCTTTTGATGCAGATGAAATTTGTCTACCCAGCCGGCACTGCCGCCGACGGGGTGGATCAGCTGGTGTATGAACTGGGCGCCGGCGCAAAGACGCCGGAGGACATCCCTTATTATTATCGCTGGGCAATTTTTGATGAAGACCGCCAGCTGACCGACCCGGGCAACATGAACCGCTTGCAGCTGTCCTATGCCAAGGCTGTCCTGGCGGGGGATTCGGTGCGGCAGGGGATTTTCTATGCCCAGTACCACCGGGCGGTGCAGCTGCCCACAGGGGAACTCTGCGTGGTGCAGTACGACTATTCGATGCCCTACGGCCTGGAAAGTTTGCAGAAACATCTGCCCGAATTCCAGACCTGTGCAGTTCTGTTTTTGCTTGCGGCCTGGCTGCTGACGGGCTTTCTGCTGACCCGGCACTTTGCAGGACTGCTGCGGCGGGACGCCGCCCTGCTGACCGCTGCAACCCAGACCATTGCCAGCCAGCGGCTGGACACCCCGCTGAAGGGACAGGCCCGGGTGCGGGAATTTGGGGAGACGCTGGAGGCCATGGACCAGCTTCGGGCCAGCCTGGCCCAGTCGCTGGAAAGTCAGTGGACCATGGAACAGCAGCGCCGTCTGGAGATGGCCGCCCTGACCCATGACCTCAAAACCCCGCTGACCCTGATCAGCGGCAACGCGGAATTGCTGCAAGAGGACGCGCTGAATCCGTCCCAGCAGGAAATGGTGGAGACCATCCTGCGCAGTGCGGTCCGGCTGCAGGACTATGTGGCCCAGCTGCAAGCCATGACCCTGCCCGACACAGCTCCCCAGCAGGAAAAAGAGCGGGTGAGCCTGGAAAGCCTCGCCGAAGGCTGGAAAGGGATGGGGCAGAGCCTCTGCGGGACGAAACAGATTCAGTTTGCCTGCTCACCGGTTCCGGCTCTTGCGGTGTCGGTGTACCGCGCCGGCCTTGACCGGGCGGTGAGCAACCTTCTGGACAATGCAGTGCGGTATACATTGCCCGGCGGGACAGTTTCGCTTTGCATTACAGCGGGAGAGGGAACCGTCACGATTGCGGTGGAGGATACGGGCCCGGGCTTTTCGGCGGAGGCGCTGGCCAAAGGGGAACAGGCCTTCTTTACCAGCGATGCCAGCCGGCCCCGGGAGGGGCATCTGGGACTGGGGCTTTTCTTTGCCGGACAGATCGCCCGGAAACATGGCGGTAGCCTGCGGCTCTCCAATACCGGCCGCGGCGCCAAAGCGGAACTGATTCTCCCCATCTAAAAACAACAAACAACGGGCAGCCGGTATGTCGGCTGCCCGTTTTGCAGTTGTGGAATGGCTGTGTATGCGAGGACTGTAATGTAGAGTCAGATGTTCTTGCCGGTCTCGTAGGCCTGCTTCAGGGCGGGATGATCCTTGATGTCCCCCACGGAGGTCACACTGCCGGCGAAAACGGTGCCGGCCAGATGGGCTTTTTCGAAGCAGTCAATCCAACCCTGCAAACCGGTGACGGTGCCGTCTACCGTGTGGGGATCTTCTTCCGCTGCTGCGGCCAGCAGGTAAATGTCCCGGAACGAATAGTCAGCAGAGAACAGGGGATTGGAGCGGTCCAGCATGGTTTTCATCTGGCCGCACATGCCGTAGTAATAGACGGGGGTGGCGAACACAATCACGTCTGCGGTCAGCATCTTCTGGGTGATGGCCGCTGCGTCGTCCTGAATGGTGCAGCGCTGGGTACTCTGGCAGGCAAGGCACCCCTGACAGAAAGAGATAGTCTTGTCGTACAGGGTGACTTTCTCTACAGAATGGCCGGCTTCCTGGGCCCCACGGAGCAGTTCGTCCGCCAAAGCGTCCGAGTTGCCGCCTTTTCTGGGGCTGGTGGAGATGATCAAAACCTTCTTGTTCATGGTACTTCCTCCCGGTTGAAACAACGCTGGTAAGTTGGGTGAATGGCTGCTGTTATTGTACCATTGGCCGGGATGGATAGCAAATACCTATATGGAATGGCTTGCTATGCTTGGAAGCTATCGAAATCTGCCGCCGGTTCACCGCGTTCGGTGTCAGCTGAAGCGAAAAGGGTTATTTTTTCAGTTCGGCTTCGATCAGGGCGTTTGCCAGCTCAAAGGCTTTGATGCGCCTCTGGGCCAGGGTGATTTGGGACTTGTAGCGCGCAGGGGTTTCCTTGGCCTCAAAGGTCTTTACAACCTCTCTCAGTTTGTGCAGGGTGGAATCAATTTGACGCTTGGCTTCGGTCAGGTCTTCTTTTGAGTATTCCATGGGGTCACACTTCCTTTTGCTTTTGGTTTAGTATATTCCAAAGTCACGTGCAGTTCAATCACGAGACAGGAAAACTGCCCGGCGACACAGATGTGCCATTCTCTGGACGTCGGCCTGGGGAAAGGTTGAATGGAAAGCAGGAGCTGCAGCATGGCGGCTCCTGTTTTTGGATAAAGAATGCTGCGGTGGAGTTTGGTGGATGGAAAACGGACAGAGCGGCAGCATCGAATGCTGCCGCCCTTTTCCGGTGATGAGGGTGGTGGAAAGAATTCTTGTTTGTGAAATTAATTTGCTGTCCGGTTTGAAAATGCTGTAGATACGATAAAAACGGCTTAAAAACGACGGTGCCCCGTCCACCCGGGCCCCTCTCTGCCGGTCATTTTTTGGGCCCAAAATACTCAATCAAATTTAAAATCCCGGAGAGAATCCAGAAAATCGCAATGACGACCAAAACGATTCGCCAGCCGGTGGATACATCGGCGACAAAGAGAAAGGTATATAGAGCAAAAACGCTGAAAATAAGGCAGAAAATGATGGTGATGACTTTTACTTTTGTGCGCTTGTCCAAAAGAAATCCTCCTTTGCCTGGGTTTGATATTTCCATTGTATTTTGCAAGTATGAACAATTCAATGAAGAAGGGAAGATGACGCACAATGAGCTTGGGAATGTTGGGAAAAGATGGCGCCGCAAGGGAGGGTCTGTCAGGCGCTTTTCTTGAAAAGAAAAGCAAAAGAAACCCTGTACTCTGGGGAGAAAATACGCTCACAGAATGGTCTTTTGGACTTTATGGAATATGGTTTTGGGGGCAGGAAAATGCCGGCTGCTGTTCTTGACACAAAAGCGTGTGCAGAGTTATAATGTAACAAATTCGATGGAAAGGAGGGCGCACAAATGGCCTGGAGATTTTCCAAAATTCAGCTGAAAGAAGGTTGTGTTTTGGCCTTTCAGGGGGATAGTGCGCCCTTTTTGAAGGCCAGGATCACGATTTGATGCGTTTTTGACCTCGAAAAAAGCCGTGTACTATCTCCTTTGCTTGCAGAAACCTGTGAGAAAAGGAGATTTTTTATGTTTGAAATGAAACGACAAATTCGCCGGCTCTATGCCATTACAGCCCTCGGCAGTCTTCAGTTTACAGGAGCTTGCTGGGCAGCTTTGCTGGCCGCGCGTGGATTTTCGCTGACACAAATCGGCTTTGCAGAGACCATCTTTCATTTTACCAGTTTTTTGTTTGAAGTTCCTTCCGGCGTGATGGCCGATGTATTTGGCCGCAGACGCTGCATGATTGCGAGCCAATGCATATCCGCTATGGCTGCCGCTGCCATGCTGTTTTCCGACTCGATGGGAGATGTTTGTGTTGGCATGGCTCTCAGCGCTTTGAGCTATAACTTTGCTTCCGGTTCCCGGGAAGCGCTTGCCTATGAGAGCTTGAAATGCTGCGGCCGGCAGGCCTACTATGAACGGTTTGCTGTCAATGACGCAACACTGTGGAGAATTGGCGCAGCACTGGCGACCCTGTGTACCGGCATAGCCTTGTGGATGGGAGCGCGGGCGGCCTACGGCGTGGATTTGGTCTTGGCGCTGCTGGGGCTGGGGCCGGCGCTGTGTTTACAGGAACCGGAGGGCCATGAGGCTGCCGCCGGCGGCGCCATCCGGCGTATTTATACAGCAATTCAGGAAAGCATTGCCTTTATTGTGCACAGTCCGAAGGTGCTGCGGTTGATGTTTGGCAATGCCGCGGTAGGTGCTGTGGCCACCATGCTGCTCTATCTGCTGCAAGCCCGGCTTCCAGCCCTTGGAATGCCATCCGGATGGCTGGGACCAGTGTTGTTTGTGTTGGGACTCAGCAGCACACTGGGGCTTCAGCTCGTACGGTTCACCGATCGGCTGAGCTACCGCGTGATGGCTCTTTTGTGTGGGGGCGGTGTTCTGTGTGGGACTCTTCTGGCTGCCACACCCTGGCTGCCTATGGTTTTGGCTGGGGGATTTCTGGCCGGCCTGCTGGATGATCTCATGGACGTGCGCAGCGACGTGAAGCTGAACGAAATGGTTCCCTCCTGCCAGCGGGCGACGTTGGTGTCGGTTTCATCTCTTGTGTTTTCCCTTGTGATGCTGGCAATCGCCCCACTGCTGGGAGCGCTGTTCAGTGTGGTTTAAGGCTATGTTGCTCTGATGGCAGTACAATGAACCTGTAGGCGCTGAACGTTTGAAACCGCGATGCAGGGCGGTGGATTGAAACAAAAACAGATAAAAGGAGATAGACTTCCCGGAAAGGGGAGCTATCTCCTTTTGGCGTGTTTCTTTTGGGAGGTACAGAGGGACTTTCACTAGTCCCACCAGAAATACCAGACCGTGGACTGCCGCAGCGTGTCCGCCAGAGCGCCGACAGTTGCATCCTCGGGCCCCTGGTCGATGACATCGGGGCAGAAGCCGTACTGCTCCACCGCTGTCTCCATGGCTTTTTCCTCTGGAACGGGGGCGGGGAGGACAAACTCCAGTTCATCGTGGCTCATGACAGCGGGCACTGCGCCGTACTGCTCGAACCAGTATTTTGCCGCCGCCATCAGTTCTGGCGTGTCTGGACACTTGTTCCAGTTGCCAAAGGGCAGGTAGGCGAAGACTTCCCAGGGGTGCTCCACCGGGATCTTCGCCAGAATCAGGGGATAGGTTATCTCACGATCGCTGTCCCAGTAGCTGGAAAAGCGATCGTTCTTGCAGCCGCCCTCCATCTGGCCCAGGATTTCTTCCTCCCAGTCCATGGCGTCGTCCTCGGCTTCCTCCCGGCGCTGGCCGATCATTTCTTCCAGAACCGCCTTGCCGTTCAGGAGGGGGGCAGAGAGCATCTTCTTTCGGTATTCGGCCACCTTGTCCGGGCCGAAGGCATAGTTATCCTCGCCACCGCTGTCCGGGTCAGAATTCATCACCAGGCACTCCCACAGGATTTCATCATCTGCCCGGATGAGCACCGGCACAAAGCCTTCGTGGGCGCTGTCCCGCAGAGCGTAGCTGTAAGCTGCCGAGATGGGATCGTCGTCCTTCATGGAGGGAAAATAGGTACACTCGCAGTCCAGATACTCCATCAAAGCCCGGGCCAGATCGGAAGGTTCCAGCGTGTTTTCGTCGAAGCCCTGCCTCTGCCAGCCGGCAAAACGCCGGTCGATGATCTGTGCCATGGCCTGGTAATATTCTTCGTCAAAAGGAAGAAACAGGTAGGCTTCATCCTGGATTTCGTCCGAGTAATTGCGGTTTTGACCAATCACCCCAACGGCGTAGTAGTCGATGTCACTGGGGTAGTGGGGAGGATCATCGGTATAGCCGTAGTAATACGCGGCGAAGGCCCGGCCTGTCCGATTGAAAATAATACTCAGGAGCTGACCGTTCAGCTTGTCCCGGAGGAAAACCCGCAGGTCTACACTACCGGGATTGGTTTTGACCTGTTTTACAATGCTGCCGTAGTCCTCGAGAAAGGCTGCACCCATCAGGTCGTGTTCCATGCACCAGCGCAGATAGATGGTCATGTGGCTGAAAGCGTTGCGTTCATCCACCGGCAGTTTTTTCTTTCGAAGGGTCGCAAGGTGCCAGATTCCGTTATCCATTTCCAAAATGTCGTCCGCCGCATCCTCCGCACGGCGCAGGATGCCCCGCGTGATGGCGTCGGGGCGGTCGGGCCGCACCACAAAACCGATGGCAGCCATCTTTTCCAGCAGCGCATCTGTACCGTGTTCCAGACTGTATTTCAACTCATCCCGATAGAGGGGGAGAACCTGATAAAAATGGACTGCCTCACCGCCGGGCAGGGGACAGACTGCGCCGCCCGGCGCCGCGCTGAATGGCTCGGTCAGCAGCGCTGCACAAAGCCAGGTGTTGGCTGCGAAAGGCTTCTGGTGGTCAGCGACGTAGCCCCGGTGCAGCCATACACCGCCGAGAGACAGGCGGACCAGGTCCTTCAGCAGATGAACCGGCCAGTACCACCGGTCGTCCTTGAAATTTTCGGGCGTTCGCTTCCAGCCTGCTGGCAGGGCGATGGCCAGCTCTGCCCGGTCCGATTTGTGCCCAGTCTGTTCCGGCGGCACATTCATCCGGTGAGCTCCCAGCCCCATGGTGACCAGAATACAGTAGTCCCGCTCCTTGGTGGGCGGCACCAGGCAGATATCCACATGAATGTCCTGGGAATCCGGCTCATGGAATAGCGTTTCAAATTTGCCGAAGTACTGCCGGATGTGGTTCTCCACCGCCGCCGTTTCCTCTTTGGAGTAGATCGCCCCAGCCAGCTCCATGTCACTTTCCGGGGTGCACTCTGCTTCAGGCAGAGTGGTCAGGGCGTCGACGATCTTCTGGTGCTCGTGGTTCTCATGTCCAATTTGACATTGCTTCATATCCATAGTCTCGGCCTCCTCGTTTTCTTCCAATATTGGCGCTTCCGGCGGGAGTGGGGCGTCATCCTTGCCACCTAGGATGTCATAACAGACCATGCGGACTTTCTTGGGCGGTTTCAAGACTTCCGCGGCATAATCTCCTTTTATAATATTCTATCATATTCTGGCGGTAAAGTCGCCTGTTTGCTGTATTTATTTTATGAAACGACATTCAGGAGCGCAGTGAAAAACGTCCGGGACCCGGTGTGGCCGGGAAATGGAGGTGATTCTTTAAAACAATATGAAATTATCGATTTTCGATAAAAATGTATTGCAATTCAATGCGACATGTGATATGATGGAGCCACAAACAAAAACAGGAGGTTTTGGATATGAATTGGAGCAGCAAAAACAGCATTCGGCTGTCCCGGCTGTGCGTGGTGTTGTTTGGAGCGGCAGCTTTGGCTATTTTGATATCAGCCCCCTGGCTGGTAAAGACGTTTGTTGCGTTCAGCCGTGTTCCGCTGGAACACCAGGCCGAGAGTCTGCTGCAGGCCACGCTTTATGCTGGCGGAGTGCCTGCCCTTTACATTCTCTGGAAGCTCTGGCGGCTGCTGGAAAACATTCAGGGCGGCAATGTTTTCGTCCCCCACAATGTTCAGCTGCTGCGGCGGATCAGCTGGGGCTGTGCCGTGGGAGCGGTTATCTGCCTGATCAGCGGATTTTATTATCTTCCCTTTTTTGTCATTGCAGCCTGTGCAGCCTTTATGGCGCTGATTGTGCGGGTTGTGAAAAACGTCTTCCAGCAGGCGCTTCTGCTGCAGGAAGACGCAGATTACACCATCTGAAAGGGGGAGAGAGAATGCCCATTGTTGTGAATCTGGACGTTATGATGGCCAAGCGAAAAATCTCCGCGGGGGAGCTTGCCGCGCGGATCGGCATTACTCCTGCCAACCTTTCCATTCTCAAAAACAATAAGGCCCGGGCTGTGCGGTTTTCTACGCTGGAAGCACTTTGCCGGGAGCTGCAGTGCCAGCCTGCCGATCTGTTGGAATATCTTCCCGACGAATGACATTTCCTGCAACGAAAAAGGAGGTTGCACTGATGGATATCCGTAGAGATGACGCCGTTTGTGTTCCGGGATCTTCCGGGGCGATTTTGCCTGCCGGTCCCGGCTGTGCGGTCCCAAAACGCGCTGCAAAAACAGCGTTTCAACTTGAAAAAGGGGAGCGCGCCGCCGCCCTGCTTTGCCTTGGGATGGGAGTTCTCTATGCGCGGTGGATGCTGGAACCGCCCGCGGTTCTGTACCAACAGGGACGGTGGGTGCTGGCGGCGGTACTGGGCTGCTTCTTCGTATGCATAGAGGCATCAGCCCGGCTCTGCCGTATAGAGTGCCCAAGGGAGAGCTGGTTTTGGGCGGCGGTCTTTCTGAGCCAGTCCATTGGCTGCGGCCTGTTTGGAAACCAGGAACTTGCGTTTTTCCCATTCCTGCTCTCCCACCTGGCGGCTGCTCAGTGGGCGCTGGTGCGCTGCGGAGGAGCGGTGGCCCTGCCTGTGGGAGCGCTGCTGCCGCTGGATCTGCTGCGGGGCTGGTTTGGCATTCCTTTTTCCAATTTCCACCGGCTGTTCCAGATGCTTTTTTATGGCGTGGGGAAAAACCTGCCCAAACCCAAAAGCAGGGGAATCTGGTGGGGGCTGCTGGGAGCCGTCTGCGCCCTGCCGGTGCTGGGATGGGCATTTACCACGCTGGTAACGGCCGACGCTGCTTTCCAGCAGATGACCGGCAGCTTGGAGAGCTGGCTGACACGGTTCAGCCTGCCGGAAATTCTGGCGGATTTTCTTTCGCCGGGCTGGCTTTTTCTCGAACTCTTTTTTGCCTGCTGGTTTTATGGTCTGTTTTATGGTGCCAAGCACCTGAAGGAAAAGCAAGATCGGATCACAGAACGCATGGTCTATGATTCGTTCGACAAGCTGCGGCTGATTCCCCGGCAGACGCCGATGGTGGCCCTGGCCATGCTCTGCGGGCTGTATCTGATCTTCTTTTTGTCGCAGATCAACTATCTTACGGCGGGGTTTGCCGGCGTTCTGCCCCAGGCATACACGGCGGCGGAATACGCCCGCCGGGGATTCTTTGAAATGCTGCAGATCGCCCTGGTTAACTTGTCGGTGCTGGCAGCGGCAGCCAAACTTTGCCGCACGCCCATGCGCCAAAGCCGGGGACTGCGGGGCCTGGGGATTGTCCTCTGCACAGCAAACCTTTTGTTTGCGGCCATTGCTTTTTCCAAACTGTGGCTGTATATCTCCCGGTTTGGCCTCACCAGTCTGCGTGTGCTGGCCGGGTACGCCATCACGGTGGTTGCGATTTGGTCGGCCTTGTCCATTGCCAGCCTGCTGCGGCCCTTTGGAGCGGTGGTGTGGGGTATCCGCCTGGCGGCAGTGATCTTCTGTCTGCTCAGTATGTGCAACATCGATCACCTGGTTGCGCTGACCCAGCGGCAGGCAGAGCAGGAATATCCCTGGCCGGAAACCTCTGTGGTTTGCGATTTCGATGGTTCAGAAACCACATCCCTGGAAGATTTTGCCATATAATACTCTAAAAATTAGGGCAGAAAATGCAGGATAGATTCTGCCCGGGATCATCCATTGATTCAAACGCTGTAGGATTACCAAAAACAGGCCGCTCCTCGCTCTGGGGAGCGGTCTGTTTCATTGGGACGCATAGCAAAAAGGGCGGCCGGGCCGCCCATACATAAAACCGGAGTAAGTAATGGATTTGTCAGGCGCCTTTTGATATAATCAGATCATACGGAAAAGCGCCTCTTTAAACCACAAAACAGAGGTGCTTCCAGGCTTTGTACAAAGAACCATCTTGCTTGAAGAAGGTGCTCGATGATGCAAGAAAAAATAAAGATCGACCCATATCTTCTGACCGCCATCGTACGTTATCTCGGCAGGCTGCCCACGTCGGTGCAGGATCTGTATCCCATGAAGCGCCTTCTCTGCGGCGAGAGCCGTTCCCCGCTTGGAGGATATCTTGAATCGCAGGGGGTGCCGGCTTTCCTGTCATTGGAACGGGGTGCATGGGAGCCTGTGCGGTGGATGGGCAAACTGCGCACTTTTGAGGTTCATCGCTATCCTGTGAATGACTATAGCTTTTTGAAAGAGTGCAAGAACCTGGAATCCATTTCTGTGATGCCGCCGCAGCGGCAGGCGTTTGACTGCACGCTTCTCCAGGAAATGCCCTGGCTGCACAGTGCAGAACTGCTTGGATTCGATTTGATTCATCCTGAAAAACTGGTGGACCCGCAGCCCTTAACGTTCCCGGTGCGCTATGATCCGCCGGCGTTGTTCCCGATGCTGGAAGGTCTTCCGGCTGCCATCCGTTCGGAGGAAAAATCTCTGCCCACTGTGTCGGATGGGCTGACAGGGGATTGTTTGCTCTGCTGGGTTGAAACAGAGAGAACGGATACACCCCCAAAAATCCCGAGCCGTGGGGGTCAACAGCTCCACGCCTGCCGCCCGAATGCAGAACACGCCACTGCGGTTGCCCGGAAACTTGGAGAGGGCGCCTGTCGCTGGGCGTACGGAATCAGGGGAGATACCTCCCTGCACGTTCAATGGGAAAAGGGCGGGGCGGTTTTGGAATATCGAAGAGGCCAGCAGCGGCTGCTCTGCTGGAACAAACGAGCCAAGAGCTGGAAAGGATATCTCTGCAAAAACAGCGGGCAGATCGAACAGGTTCTGCTGTACTTCTGCCAGACAGGGGAGCCGTTTCCCGGGGTCAGTTGGGCGGTGCCAGGAGATCCACCCAAGATATAAATACGGGGAATATGACGGCGTAACACGGCAATAAAAAGAGTTTGGAGAGCGAGGGAGAATACAATGCTGGCGTTTCCTTCCAATACTTCCTGTCTGGAATACCAGAATGGAGCTTATCTCTGCAATCACCAAGTCCGAGTCGAAGGGGCTCTGAATCTGGACACGTTACGGGAAGCTGTGCGTCAATGCCCGAGGCTGAAACAGGTATATCTGGATGACGCTCCCTTTGGGGATGAATGTTTTCTGGTGTTCGCCCAGCTTTCACAGCTGACGACTCTGGCCCTGCTGCGGGGCGGACAGATCAAGGGGCATGGCTTGTCTTTGCTGAAAGATCTCCCGATCAAAACATTGTTTTTGCAGCGAACGGCGATGGATGATGAAGGACTCTCGCAGGCCGCTCAGATTCCAAAACTCACAGACATCTACATTGCCGCCTGCCCGCAGGTTACATTCCAAGGGCTGATGGCTGTTTCCTGGCGGGATAAGCTGGTTGTTCATGATATGGACAACTTTGATGAAAAGGGCCGGACCGGGCTGTTTACCCAGGAACAAAAGAAACTCTTTGAGGATGCCCGGACCTATAAAAATATGAAAAACAGGCTGCCTCTGGACAGCCCGGAGCTGGTGGGCCCCATCGCAGCACTGCAGGACTTTTTTAAGGAAATGACCCGTTGGGAAAACCTTGCTGCTGAAAAAGGTCTTGATGACCCAAACGTTCGGGCCGAGATCGATCAGCTGTTCTCCTGGCGGGTAAGCTGGAAGCCGCGCCCGGGCTGGCGTCCGGTTTCGCTTTCCTTCCAGGCCGGCGGTACCTATCAGGGCTGCCGCCTGACTGTAGGAGAGAAGGCTGCAAAGAACAAATTTTGGCTTTATGCAGAGGAGGATGTTTTCTACTACCGTTTTCTTATGCGGCTGGTAGAGGGTCGCTGGATGATCGACAACGCCCAGTCCTGTTATAATGGCAAGTGGCAGTTCTGCGGGCTTTGATTTGTATTTTCCAAGAAATACGGACAGCGGTTGATTTAATAGCCTGGATTTGTGGTCTGCACACCTTGATGACGCAGACGGTTATCTCTGGGTATTTTATTCCAGCAAGGCCCTGGATGAACAGGGCAGTATGATTTCCGAAAGCAAAAACATTTCGTCTCTTTGGCGTGTGGAAAAAGATGAAACAGGCCAGTGGCGAGTGGTAAGCGTCAAAGAGCATCCGTGACCCTAAAAAGTGTAAGTCAAAAAGGGAGTGGCAATGGAACGAATCGTGGATGAGGAAATCCGATTGGTGCCCTATTATCCGAATGAAGAAGTAGCGTTGAAGTGGTATCAGGACCCTCAGCTGTGCAAGCAGGTGGATGACATTGATTGTGTGTACACGCTGGATAAGCTGAGGGCGATGTACCGTTATCTGTCCACCCATGGAGACTGCTATTATATTGAATATAGGGGATGCCTCGTTGGAGATGTTGCCTTGAGATTTGACGGCGAGATTGCAATCGTAGTCTGTAAGGAATACCAGAATCAGCATATAGGCCGGCGGTGCGTGAAGAACATCATGGAGCTGGCCAAGGAAAAAGGACTGAAAGAGGCCAAAGCACGAATTTATTCGTTCAATACACAAAGTCAGAAAATGTTCTTGTCCATGGGATTTCGTTCGGTCGGTGATGACTGGTATACCTGTGAACTCGAAAAAGGACAAGAAGTTTCAACAACATAGAAATTTGCAAAGAGAGCGGCTTTAAACCTCGAGTTTAGAGCCGCTCTGTTTTATGAGGAAAGGAGAGTGTTCTTTTGCCTAACCTGATCATGACCGAAAAAATCCGATGTTCAGATTTCACCTCCTGTTGAATCTTTTTCCCGCAGTAAGGGTGATAGGCTGCATTTGCCGGAATATGTCCGCCGTAAGAAAGACATTTGGAAACACGAAAACGAGGAACAAACGATGCAATGTACAAAAGTGCCAGACGGGGGAAGGACGATGTATGCTGTGATGTAGATGATATTCTCGTCCATTTGATAGCCCCTGATTCCCATGGTCGGCATTGCGATTGCAAGAATCACCCCTGACAATACTGCAAACCAGATGGTGGCTTTTTCATGGGACGTCTCCTCAGATAAATCAGTCTGACTTTTTGGTCAGAGCAGCCATGGAACCGGTTTGTATGTCGAAGGTTTTGTCTTGGTACCACTTTTCATGGAAAACGAGCCTCCATTCCACACGATCAACGGGATCAAAATGCAGACTGGAGCAGGCAGCGCCAAGTTTGCCCTGGGCGGCAGGCTGTCCGCATACGATAGCAGTGGGCCCATCGGCTCCGCCGATGATGCCGATCACAAAAGCATCGTTGAGGACGGTAGGTTCAAATGGTTTGCTCGGGCAAGGTTTTGGTCTGGGGCGGTCCCCGTCGGAGCAATCTGCTACATCCAGATCGCCGCCCGAAAATTCCGGCGTGACCGTATAACTCATAAAATAATAATGGGTGGGGTGCTCCATATCCTCCATCATCCGACTGGTGTCCAGGACCTGCTCCTCGTATTTTTGTACCGTCAGGGTGTATTCCGTACCGCCTTCAGGGTAAACAAAAGAGAAGGTGTCGCCGGGCTTTTCCACATGGAAATGCGGGCCGGGAATGGAAGCTTTCTGCTGTACCATGGTTACCGACAGATGCTTGATCTCTGGCTTTTTCCTGGTTGCCCAGGGGTAGCTGAAGCGGTGGATGACCCATCCGAACGCTGTGTCGAGCTGATAGTGGGCAATCGCCTGTTTGGAATCCTGCTCTGCCTCGGCCGCAGATCTGCCTGGCAGACAGGGAATGTATGACACTTCGCAGCCATGGGAAAAACGGAGCTCTTTGCCGTTCAGCTGAAGGATTGGACGGAAATCCATACACATAGGATGGTCCAGTTCCATCTGCATCCGCTGTTCCCGGGTGAACTGCTCTTCGTCGGCATCTGCACACAGATGCCATTTGTCCATGAAGGAAAGGATGTCCGCAAACTTGACCTGCATACAGAAATCAACCACCAGCCCTTTGGAGCAGGAATAGACAGAAGGGATGATCCAGTGCCGCCCGGCCCAATCAAACGGTATGTTAACGACCGTTTCTTTGCCGGGCCGCTGGCCCTTTGGATGGCCCCAGAAGCTGCCGTCAAAGGTTACTTTCCACTGAGGAGCTTCCTTTGGCACGGTGGGGTTCATGTCCTCGTCATAGTAATCCTCTGTATAAGGAATAGCAGAAAGATCGAACTCTGCCTGGAGCTTCTTTACATAGTGAAAGGCGTCTTCCATTGGTTCAAGGCTGGTTTTTGACCGGATGGCATCCAGCACGGCCTGCTGTTCTGGTGTCGCAGGACAATCCATGAGGAAGGCTTTGTACTGTTCTTCATCCCATGCATAACATTGTTCCAGAGCGGCCATGTCAGTGCAGGACAGAAGCAGCCGCAGCAGATCCTCAAAATTTCGGGCAATGGGATGTACATAATCTCCGACGTTCATCGGGCTGACTGCAAAGATCATATCCCCAAAACCGCGGATGGTGCAGTAGTGGATTCCATCCACACCGGCCCAGCCAAGAACCTTGGCTCCCTTTGGGGTACAGAAATAAGGAATAAACGCTCCATTGGTCTCCCAACCCAAGGGGGCCAGGTCAATGCCTTTCTTCAAAAACGCTTGATAGGCGAGTGCCATTTTGTTTCAACCTCTCTTTATCAGTGGAATCTTTGTTTCTATGGAAATCAATCCATGAACTGGTATGTTGCGACTTTTTCGGAAAGCAGCCGGGACAGGCTGGCAACATCGCCTTGTACCAAATCCTGCTTCTGCAAAAGGGTGACGCGCTGCCCGAACACAAGAAGCAGTGTGTCTTCTGTTTCCCATGCAGATTCAAAGTCATTGTATGCCACAAACTCTGTCTCGCCTTTTTCTGAAAGGGTCATTCCCTGATCCGAGAAAGACACAGCAGGAACAGGACTTTCCGGAGTTTGATCTTTCCCTTCCAGAAGCAGCCGGGCTGAGCGGTCAAATGGCTTTTCACGGTTCTTTCTGGTTGTCCATAACCCGCTGATACCCAGTACAATGGCGGCTGCGCCTGCCACCAAAGGAACCAACAGTTCTTTTGGTTCCATAAGACCGGGCACAACCAGAATCACCCCCGCCGCCAGACAGAGGACGCTGAACAGCCTGGTGCGCAGCCGGCTCCGACTAGGGCCTTGAGAGGGGGAGGGAAGGCGGTCAATGTGACGCCACATGTTGGGATAGCGCTGCCAGGAAAGAAGTTCTGCTCTTTTTTCAAGTGCCTTGCTCACCTGGGGCAGAAGGCGGCTGATATCATAGGAACTGATTTGAAACAGGTAGGAATCGTCGCAATGGCTGAATTTCATCTTTATCACCTTCTGGGCTGTATGGCTGTGGCGTTTGCAAGTCGATCTGCTGGAAATGTGGTGCTGTATCTATTGTGCCATATACCGCTGATTTTGGCCAGAGATTTCTCTTTGTCTTGTAAACGAACCAGCACTGCATTTTTGGGCACGGATTGAAAATTTTTGCACGATCATACCACAGGGGTGGGAAGCTGAAGCAGCAGGAGTGGCGGAGCGTTAGCGGAGCCACTCCTGCTTTCGTTTGGATTCGCTCGTGGTTATAAAACTGGATGTATCGGTCGATCATGTCGTTGGCCTCGGAGAATGTAGCAGGTTT
>NZ_NFHK01000025.1:0-35342 GCF_002161315.1 Faecalibacterium sp. An77 | reverse complement strand
ATCCCTTGAAGACTACAAGGTAGATAGGCACAATGTGTAAGTGGAGTGATCCATTCAGCAAGAGTGTACTAATAGATCGAGGGCTTGACCAGGTTGAAAGCACTTGTACTCTGATTGCACAGCGCAGATTATTATTCAGTTCTGAAGGCACGTCCTTCGAAAAGAGAATAGAGAGATTGTTCAGATCCAAATCTGAACAGCCGGTGTCGATGACGGTGAGGTCCCACCTGTTCCCATTCCGAACACAGAAGTTAAGCTCACTTGTGCCGAAGATAGTTGGCTGGACACGGCCTGTGAAAATAGGTAGATGCCGGCTTCTCTGACAAAACCCCTGAGGATGAATCCTCGGGGGTTTTCTCTTGTTGCTTTTTAGTATTATAAAAAATAAACTTTGCCGCAGAACGTGCACCATACAAGTGCATGACCCTGTGGCAAAGTTTTTGTATTCAGAGGATCTGTTTTACATGGAAAGGTCGGCAATTTTCCACACGCCGGCCTCTTTTTGCAGGGTTAGCGTGCCGGGCGTTGGCTCATTGTAAGCGAGGATGATATCCGCGGTGATGGTATCTCCTTCCCGCTGTGCGGCATTCGCTTTCGGTTCCAGAGGCCAGCCCATCTCATAGGCGTCCGCCCGGTAGAGGACGCCGTCTTTTTCGGCCAGAATGCCCGTCGTCTCGGTGCAGTAAGACAGGATTTCCTCTGCCTTGGATGGGACATAGACCCGGTTCAGCACTTCTTTGAAGTCCGCCATGGTCTGAAGTTCCGGGTCGTTTACCCGGAAGAACAGTGTTCCCCCCACCTCGATGGAATCGGTCCAATCCAGTTCCACCATGCCGGTATAGGCCATTGCCTGCACTTTGTTATAATCATCTGCCAGAGAAGACAAAGCCTCGTTGGTGATCTGCACCGGGGAAGTGCTGTGCCGATATCCGAGGCAGGCCGCGGCAGCGCAGACGACAATGGCGGTTCCAAGAACGATCCACTGTTTTCTCATGAAGTTACTCCTTTCCAGATGATTGTTTGGGCTTGTTGTGATGTTCTATCACAAACATGACCACACTTGCGGCCGACAGGATGCCGTAGACATTCACCATAGAACTGCCGATGGACTGCCATTCGGTTAGCTGGAAAAAGTCGATAACGAAAATACAGGTGAACAGGAGCAGGGTGAGAAGAATCCAGAAAAACAGAATACGCTTTTGCTTTTTGGACAGAGGGGTCATCGCTTTTCACTCCTTTCAAAGCAGAACCCGGAGCAGGATGTAGACCCAAAGGGTGGCCGCAGCAATGCCCAGGACAGCATAGAAAAGGAATTTGCCTTTGGGCACAGGGGCGTTTTCTTTTTCGGCCCGCACCAAATCCTGAACCATAAAGGTCTTGGCGGTGCTGAGTCCACCGAACGCAAAAACAGTCCAGGTCCCAAAGGGCTGCCAGGCTGTAAAGCTGCCAAGGCCGATGATGAGAATGGACAGAATCATTCCGGCGGCCGCGACACACAACATCAGATTAAGCCGTTTGCGCCATGTTTGGTAGATGGTTGGATTGGACATAGTCTTTCACCTCTGGATGATGCAGATGGGGTGTGCGGGTGATTTATCCCTGCATGGGAAGGGCCTCCTTTTTCCGATGCAATGCCGAAAGAAAATTCTTTCAATTCCATTATAACAAAAATAGGTTGCAGGTACAATGAAAAGGAGCGCCTGAAACGATGTATTTCAGCCGCAGCGTCCCCTTTCGGCTTTCGGACCGGAAGGGGATTTTTTGCCGGCTCCCCTTGACAATGCTGTGTTGATTGAATATAATGTACTTAGTCAATAAGTACACTTAATGACAGAGGAGGAGCGCTGTGGAAATCATCATCAGCTCCAACACAGGCAAACCGATCTATGAGCAGATCACCTCTCAGATCAAGGCCATGATCATGAGCGGCGAGCTCAAGACCGGCGACCCCATCCCGTCCATGCGGGCGCTGGCCAAATCCACCCACGTCAGCGTCATCACGGTGCAGAAGGCCTATGAGGACTTGCAGCGGGATGGCTTCATCGAGACCACGGTGGGACGGGGCAGCTTTGTGTCGGCACAGAACAAGGACTTTTATCAGGAGGAACAGCAGCGGCAGGCCGAAGAACACCTGCAGGCGGCTGCCGACATTGCCCGGACCAGCGGGATTCCGCTGGAAACGTTGATCCAGGTACTGACACTGTTTTACCAGGAGGGCGAGTGACCATGGATGCGATCTTAGAGGTAAAGGACCTGACCAAGCAGTACGACGGCTTCACGCTGGACCACGTGTCCTTCACGGTGCCGGGAGGCTGCATCATGGGCCTGATCGGCGAGAACGGCGCCGGCAAGAGCACCACCATCAAGGCGATACTGGACCTGATTCATAAAGATGAGGGAAAGGTGACCTTCTGGGGCAAAGACCTGGCCCAGGCTCCTGAGATGAAAGAGGACATCGGGGTGGTGTTCGACGGCATCAGCTTTTACGAGACCCTGACCCCCGCCCGGGTGGGCCGTATCCTAAGCGAGGCCTACAAAAACTGGGACGATAACCTTTACAAAGAGTATTTGCAGCGCTTTTCTCTCCCCGCGGACAAGGAAATCAAGGGCCTGTCCAAGGGAATGAAGGCCAAGTTGAGCATTGCGGCGGCCCTGGGCCACCGGCCCAAGTTCCTGATTCTGGACGAGGCCACCAGCGGCCTGGACCCGGTGATGCGGGACGATATGCTGGACGTGTTTCTGGAGTTTGTCCAGGACGAGGAACACAGCATCCTCATGTCCTCCCACATCACCACCGACCTGGAAAAGGTGGCGGATTACATCACCTTCATTCACCAGGGGCAGATGATGTTCTGCAAGTCCAAGGACGAGCTGCGGTACCGCTACGGCGTGGTCCGGTGCGGCGCGGCGGTTTTCGGCCAGATGGACAGCGCTGACGTGCTGGCCTGGCGGAAAGAGGCCTACCAGTGGGACGTCCTGGTGCCCGACAAGGAAAAAGCCCGCCGCCTGTATAAAAACGCCGTGGTGGACGACGCCACCATCGACGACATCCTTCTTCTGTATGTGAAAGGGGAGCGGTCCAAATGAAAAGTCTGGTGCTGAAAGACCTGTACAACATTGTACACAATGTAAAATCCATGCTGTTTATCCTGATTGTATGGGCAGTGGGATTTGTGCCCACCTCCGGCACAGGCGGCTATCTGGTGATGTGCACCATTCTGTGCAGCATGATGACGGTGACCACCTTTACGTTTGACGACATGGCCGGCTGGACTCCCTATGCCCTGGTGATGCCGGTGACCCGCCGGGAAATCGTCCTGGCCAAGTATGCCGTGCTGGCGGTGTTCTGCACCGCGGGCAGCCTGTTTGGCCTGCTGGTGGGCGGCATCGGCGGCTTTGCGATGGGGGAGTACACCGTGGGGGTTCAGGCCTTCGCCGAGCTGGCCGCCCTGGCTCTGGTGAGCTGGGCGGTGGCCTTTGCCATGGGCAGCGTGGCCATTCCGCTGGTGTACCGGTTCGGCGCCGAACGGGCCCGGGTCTTGCTGCTGGTGTCCTTCCTGATTCCGGCGGCCCTGTGCGCCGCCGTGTATGGGGTGCTGTGGGCCGCGGGCATTCCGCTCAGCGAGGAAATGGTAATGGCGCTGTTCTGCGCCTCGCCCCTGCTGGCTCTGGCCTGGGGCGCAGCCATGTACCGCGCCGCCTGCGGCATCTTCGCCAAAACGGAATGCTGAAAAGAAAATAACCCACCCTCCCCGCTTTTCCGTCCCAGGAAAGGCGGGGATTTTTTGATGATGAATCGGGCAAAGGATGTGACAGCCCGGGAGGATTTTGTTATAATAAAAGGGAAGAAAGATGAAAGGAAGTGTCTCGGATGAAGAAAAGCGCGGTTGTGTTCTGGGTGGTGGTAGCGGTTCTGGCAGGGGTACTGGTGGGCATGTCCCTGGGGCTTTTCCCCTCCATCGAGACCAGACCGTCGCCCAGGGCGGTCGGGGGCATTCTGGCCGCCGCCTTTGTGATGCGGTGGCTGCGGCTCTTTTTGCAGAGACACTCCAGAAAAAAGTAAACGGACACATAAAAAGCCCCCGCCATTTCCTCTCACGGAAGGGCGGGGGCTGTCTTTATAAGGGGAACAATCAGTTGTCGTCCATCTTCCGCAGGCCGATGACCTGGGAGACCGGCAGCGAGAAGCAGATGGCGCCGGCCTTGGTGCCTGCGCCGGTGGTCTTGTTGATGGCGGTCATGATGGCGGCCTTCTGCTGGGCCGTGGCCACAATGTACAGGATATCCTTCTCCTCGGCCAGCGAGACGCCGAAGAACTTTTCCGCCTGTTTGGTGCCGGTGCCGCGGGCGTGCAGGACGGTGCCGCCGCCGGCGCCCGCGGTGCGGGCCGCGTCCATGACGGCGTCCGAATAGCCCTCGTTCAGGACGGCGATGATGAGCTCGTGCTCAAAGTTCATGTCGGGTGCACCCCCGGCGGGGGTCTTGTTGCCGGTGAGATATGCCAAGGTTCTCCCTCCTCCTACGCTTTTGATGGGGACAGTCAGCATGATGCCGTTGCCCGGAATGTCCATGAACAGCTTCCGCTTGGCGGCGCGGAACAGCTGGCGGGTGCTCTCGCCGTCCGCCACCGTGGAGACGATAGCCTTTTCGGTGTTGGACAGGCCATAGATGGACAGCTGCTCGCTGGTAGCGGTGCCTTTGCCCAGCATGGCCAGGCCCATGTTCAGTTCCAGGCTCTGAAACAGGGCGGCCAGCTCCTGAATCTGGTCCCGGTCGGTGATGCTGATGACATAGTTGAGCTCCATTCAGGCCACCTCCCACAGTTCAATGATTTCGTCGTCACCATAAACCGGCAGGGGCTGGGCGGCAGGAGCCACCGAGCGGCGCAGCTTGATGACGTAGATGGCGCCCATCACCTGGACGGTGATCAGGGGCATCATGGCCACCAGCGCCACCAGGCCAAAGGCGTCGGTCATAATGTTGCCCCCCAGCACGTTGCAGGCGCCCATGGCAAAGGGCAGCATAAAGGTGGCAGTCATGGGGCCGGAGGCCACGCCGCCCGAGTCAAAGGCGATGGCCGTAAAGATGGGCGGCACTACAAAGGTGAGGGCCAGAGCGATCAGGTAGCCGGGAATCAGGATCCACAGGATGGGCAGCCCGGTCAGTACCCGCAGCATGGCCAGGCCGTTGGCGGTGGCCACTGCGATGCACAGGCTCAGGCCCATGGCCCGGGCCGAGATGGCGCCGCTGGTCAGGTCCTCCACCTGCTTGTTCAGGACGTGGACCGCCGGCTCGGCGTTGATGATGAACCAGCCCATCAGCACCGCCAGGGGCACCAGCAGCATGCCCATGCCCTGGGCCACCATCTCGCCGCCCAGCACATAGCCCAGGGACGAGAAACCCACGTTGACGCCGGTGAGGAACAACACCAGGCCCACATAGGTGTAGACGATGCCCACCATGATGCGGGCCAGCTGGGGCATGGGCAGCCGCAGGGCCGCAAACTGGAACAGGATAAAGAACACAAAGATGGGGGCCAGAGCCGAGGCCACCTCCATCATGTATTCGGGCAGGGCCTCCAGATACCCCCAGCCCAGGCTGGTGGAGTCCTCGAACTGGGCGATAACCATGCTGGAGGAGCCGGTGCTGCCGGGGTAAAGGAAACCCAGCAGCAGGACCGCCAGGATGGGCCCGATAGAGCACAGAGCTACCAGGCCGAAGCTGTCGTCCTTGGCCTTTTCGTCGCTGCGGATGGAGGCCACGCCTACGCCCAGAGCCATCACAAAGGGGACGGTCATGGGGCCGGTGGTGACGCCGCCCGAGTCAAAGGACACCGACAAAAAGCCGGGGTCGGACAGGGCGGTCAGGGCGAACACCGCCCCGTAAAACACCAGCAGAAGCCAGCGCAGGGGGATGCCCAGCAGGATGCGGACCATGCTGACCATCAAAAACAGGCCCACGCCCACCGACACGGTGAAGATCAGGGCGGTGCGGTCGATGGCGGGGACGTTGGTGGCCAGGACCTGGAGGTCCGGCTCGGCCACCGTGATCACCACGCCCATGATGAAGCTGAGAAGCAGAATCAGCCAGATGTTGCGGGACTTGGTCAGCCGTGCGCCGATCAGAATGCCGATCTGGCTCATGGACTGCTCAGACCCCAGGGTGAACAGGGCCATGCCCACAATAATCATGGCGGTGCCCACCAAAAAGGCCAGCAGCAGACCCGATTCCACCGGCACAAAGAAAAAGCACAGGACGCTGACAATCAGCGCAATGGGCAGGACTGAATCCACCGCTTCCTTCAGCTTTTCGTAAAGTACGTTTTTTCGGATCAAATCGTTCTCCTTTCTCTGAAAAAATTGTGTGTGCGCTTCACTTCAGTATACCATATCAGCGTCCGGATGGCAAATCAGGGGAAAAATTGCCTCTCAAATTTCACCCGCACCCTTCATACAATGCAGCAGGGGAGAAGCCAAGCACCACGCTGCCGCCCCGGCGGGCCGAAAATCCCGCTCTCCGGGCGAAAATTTACTCCGATTCCCCCTTGACACCGGCGCGCAGCTGTGGTAAAATCATCGGGTAAAGAAAGCAGCTACGGCCATGCCGCGCTCGCCTTGTGGGTTTTTCAGGCCCCGGGCTATACGGAATCCAGCCCAGAAGTTTCGTTGGGCTGTGTTTTTGTGTGGGTTTGTGCGCGGCTGTCCGAGAAATTGGATGGCCGCGTTTTCTACGTTGACTTGATGGATTATTGTTTGGAGGTGTATCGACAATCGCTACCACTGGAAAATCGAAGGAACTCGAGATCAATGGTCAGATCCGTGATCGTGAAGTTCGTCTGATCGGAGCAGACGGCGCACAGCTGGGCGTCGTCAACATCCAGGCGGCCATGCGTGCCGCAGAGGAAGCCGGGCTGGATCTGGTAAAGATTGCACCGCAGGCCAAGCCCCCCGTGTGCAAACTGCTGGACTACGGCAAGTACCGCTTCGAGCAGCAGAAGAAGGAGAAGGAAGCCAAGAAGAACCAGAAAGTGGTCGAGGTCAAGGAGACCCGCCTTTCGCTCAATATTGACACCAACGACTTCAATACCAAGGTGACCCAGGCAGGCAAGTTCCTGTCCGCAGGCCACAAGGTGAAGGCCTCGATTCGTTTCCGTGGCCGCGAGATGGCGCACAGCGCCCTGGGCGCAGATGTGCTCAAGCGCTTCGCCGCTGCACTGCCGCAGGCGTCGATGGATAAACCGCCGGTCCTGGAAGGGCGCACCATGTCCATTCTGTTGACCCCGAAACCCAATAAGGACTGATTATTAGGAGGATACCGAAAATGGCTAAGATGAAACTGAAGACCCATTCCGGCGCAAAAAAGCGCTTTAAGCTCACCAAGAATGGCAAGATCAAGCGCGGCCACGCCTTCCGCAGCCATATCCTGACCAAGAAGACCACCAAGCTCACCCGCGGCTATCGTCAGCCCTGCTACGTGGACAGCACCAACGCCGCTACCCTGAAGCGGATGCTGCCCTACGGCTGATTGCCCCGTCTGTGTGTGACAGGACCTGAGATTTGATCGTTAAAAGGAGATAGAAAAAATGGCACGTATTAAAGGCGCTACGATGACTCACAAACGTCGCAAGAAGATGCTCAAGCTCGCTAAGGGCTTCTACGGCTCCAAGAGCAAGCATTTTAAGATGGCCAAGCAGCAGGTCATGAAGAGCGGCAACTACGCTCTGGCTGGCCGCCGCATGAAGAAGCGTCAGTTCCGCAACCTGTGGATCTGCCGCATCAACAACGCTGTTCGTCCTCTGGGCATGAACTACTCCACCTTCATGGCTGGCCTGAAGAAAGCTGGCATCGAGCTCAACCGCAAGATGCTCAGCGAGATGGCCATCAATGATCCGGGCAGCTTCGCCGCTCTGGTCGAGAGCGTCAAGAACGCCTGATTAAAGCTTATCCAGACGCCCGCGCGTATACGCGGGCGTCGATTTTGTATGTGTTGGAATGCAAGGCCCTGAACGCCTGGCAGGCAGACAGAACAGGGCCCGAGCCCTGCCGCGGCACAACCGCCCGGCGGGACGGCCCTGTTTTTGTTTTCCTGTCTGCCGCGTGAGGAGGATGACCATGGACGAAAAGATCACCAGCCGGGACAACGCCAGGATCAAATACGCCTGCCGCCTGTCCGCCAGCGCGGCGTTCCGCCGCAGCGAGGGCCGCTTTTTCGCCGAAGGGCGCAAGCTCTGCCCCGAGCTGGCCAAGGGCGCAGAGCTGGAAATACTGTTTTATACCGCTGCCGCGGCCGAGAAATGCCCCGAGCTGTTCGGCCTGTCCGGCCAGCACTACCTGGTGGAGGACCATGTGGCCGACAAGCTGGCCGGGGTTCCCGCCCATCAGGGAGTGTTCGGGGTGTTCCGCACCCCGGTCCACACCCTGGACGAGGTGAAGGCCGGGGGCCGCTATCTGGCTTTGGAATCGGTGCAGGACCCCGGCAATGTGGGCACCCTGCTGCGCAGCGCGGCGGCCTTCGGGTTTGACGGGGTGATCCTGTCGGAGGGGTGCGCCTCTCCCTATGCCCCCAAGACCCTGCGGGCCTCCATGGGGGCGGCGGTGCAGCTGCCGGTGATTGAGGCGGGGGAGATGCCCCCGGTCATCGCCCAGCTGCGGGCCAAAGGGGTGGAATGCCTGGCGGCGGCCCTCTACCACTCCCAGCCCCTGGGCGCCGCCCAGACGGCGGGCCCCGGCGGGGTCTGTGTGGTGATTGGCAGCGAGGGCCAGGGCCTCACCGAGGCCACCATCGCCGCCTGTGACCGGACCGTCCGCATCCCCATGACCGACCGGGTAGAAAGCCTCAACGCGGGGATTGCGGGCAGCATTCTGCTGTGGCATTTCCGGGGGGCCGGCCTGTGATCCCCCCGGAAGAAGGGGAGCAGCTGGGGCTTTTCCCCAAGGAGGCAACCCCCGAGCCGCTGCTGTGCTGGCTCTGGCTGGCCCATACCCTGGGCTTTGCCAGCCCCCGGGCCGAACGGGTGGTGGACTGGTGCGACGACCCTGTCCGCATCTGGGAGGAACGGGACAGCCTGGCCTTTCGGGAGGCGGCCGGACCTTCGGCGGCCCGCCGCGCCGTGGCCCCCGGAAACACCCCCTGGGCCTTTCGGACGGTGGTGACCCAGTGCCAGCGGCTGGGGATTCATATTCTGACCTATGACCACCCCGACTACCCCCTGGCCCTGACCCGTATTCCGGACCTGCCCCTGGTGCTCTACTGCACCGGGGACCCCTCCTGGCTCAACGCCCCCAACCTGGTGGGAATGGTAGGCAGCCGCCGCCCCGACAACTATGGCCGCTGGGGCGCTTCCTCCCTGGGCCAGGATCTGGCCCGCAGCGGGGTGGTGATTGTCAGCGGCCTGGCCGACGGCCTGGACAGCGAGTGCCATCAGGCCGCCGTGGACGTCCATGCCCCCACCATCGGGGTGCAGGGGGTGCCCATCGACCGGACCTATCCCGCATCCAACCGGATGCTGCGGACCCATATCGAGGATTACGGCTGCGTCATCGGGGAATATGGCCCCGGGGAGGAGACCCACGTCCGCAGCAGCTTTTTGCAGCGCAACCGTTTGATTGCGGGCCTGGTGCAGGCTTTGGTGGTGGTGCAGGCCCGGGAGAAGAGCGGCACCATGTCCACCGTGGGCCACGCCGAGCGGTATGGCCGCCCGGTGTACGCCCTGCCCGGCGACGCCAGCCGGGAAAATTCCAGCGGCACCAACCGGCTGATCCAGACCGGGCGGGCCAAAATGATCCTCTGTGCCGGGGACCTGCTGGAACAGCTGGGGCTGGAGGAAACCGCGCCGGCCCCGGCGAAGGCGCCCGCCCTCTCGGACAAGGAGCGCCGGGTGCTGGCCTGCCTGAAGCAGGAGCCAGCCAGCCTGGAGGATTTGTCCGCCGGCTGCGGGCTGGAAGCCGCCGCCCTGTCGGCGGTGCTGATGAGCCTGGAACTGTGCGGTTATGTCAAGTCTCTGCCGGGGCAGCGGTATATCCGGCTGTGAGGCGGGGAAATGCAAGGAGAGATACAGCGGCCTCCGCGGGCCGCGATTTGAAATAGATTTTCAGCCATCTGGATATAGTATTGCAAGAAGGCCCCGGGTCCCACCGACCCAAGACAGGGGCAGATCGAGGTAAGAGAAAGAATGGCGAAACTGGTTATTGTGGAATCGCCCGCCAAGGCGAAGACCATCGGCAAATACCTGGGCAAGGATTATGAGGTGACGGCCAGCATGGGCCACATCCGGGACCTGCCCACCTCCCAGCTTGGCATTGATGTGGAGCACGACTATACGCCCCAGTACATCAATATCAAGGGCAAGGAGAAACTCATCAAGGAGCTGAAGGCCAAGGCCAAGAAGGCCGACGGCATCCTGCTGGCCACCGACCCGGACCGTGAGGGCGAGGCCATCAGCTGGCATCTGGCCAGCCTGCTGGGCATCGACCCCAAGGAGTCCAACCGCGTGACCTTCGACGAGATCACCAAGAAGGGCGTCAAGGAGGGCATGGCCCATCCCCGGCCCATCGATGAGGATCTGTTCAACGCCCAGCAGGCCCGCCGCGTGCTGGACCGCCTGGTGGGCTATAAGCTGAGCCCCTTCCTGTGGCGGAAGATCCGCCGGGGCCTGTCGGCGGGCCGCGTCCAGAGCGTGGCCGTCCGCCTCATCGACGACCGGGAGAAGGAGATCGAAGCCTTTGTCCCCGAGGAATACTGGAACGTGGACGCCACCCTCTCGGCCGGCGGGAAAAAGTTCACCGCCCGCCTGGCTTCGGACGCCGCCGGCAAAAAGCTGCTGCCCCGCACCGAGGCCGAGGCCCGCGCCATTGAGCAGGGCCTGAAGGGCGCCGCCTACACGGTGGGTGAGCTCAAGCGGGGCAAGCGCACCAAACAGCCCACCCCCGCCTTCATCACCAGTACCCTCCAGCAGGAGGCGTCCCGGCGGCTGGGCTTCACCGCTACCCGCACCATGCGGGCCGCCCAGACTCTGTACGAAGGTGTGGATATCGCCGGCCACGGCACCATGGGTCTGATCACCTATATGCGTACCGACAGCCTCCGCATCTCGGATGAGGCGGTGGCAGCGGCCAAGGAATATATTGCGGGGGCCTATGGGGAACAGTATATCTGTCCCTACAAGCGCACCTGGAAGACCCGCAGCGCCACTGCGGCCCAGGATGCCCATGAGGCCATCCGTCCCTCCATGCCCTCCCTGACCCCCGACGAGGTGGACAAGAGCATCTCGGGGGACACCGCCAAGCTGTACCGGATGATCTGGAGCCGCTTCATGGCCAGCCAGATGGCCGACTGCCAGATGGACACCGTCTCGGTGACCGTCTTTGCAGGGGATTACCGGTTCAAGGCCAGCGGCTTCACCGTCACCTTCGACGGCTTCACCGCCCTGTACGAGGAGGCCGTGGAGGAAAAGGAGAAGAAGGAGACCGCCCTGCCGCCCCTGGAACAGGGCCAGGAACTCAAGCTGGTCCAGCTCAAGAGCGAGCAGAAGTTCACCCAGCCTCCCGCCCGCTACACCGAGGCCTCCCTCATCAAGGCCCTGGAGGAAAACGGCATCGGCCGCCCCTCCACCTACGCCCCCATCATCACCACCATCATTGACCGCGGCTATGTGGAGCGGGATCAGAAAAAGCTCAAGCCCACCCCCCTGGGCCGCACGGTGGACAGCCTGATGCTGGAACAGTTCCCCCGGATTGTGGACGTGGACTTCTCGGCCCAGATGGAAAAGAATCTGGACAAGATCGAGAGCGGCAAGGCCGACTGGCGCCAGACGGTGGATGAGTTCTACAAGAGCTTTGACTCCAGCCTCCAGGCCGCCGAAAAGAACATGGAGGGCAAGAAGATCAAGGTCCCCGACGAGCCCTCCAGCGAGGTGTGCCCCCTGTGCGGCAAGCCCATGGTCATCAAGGTGGGCAAGTACGGCAAGTTCTTGGCCTGCAGCGGGTTCCCCGACTGCCGGGGCACCAAGCGGCTGGTGAAGGACACCGGCGGCATCTGCCCCAAGTGCGGCCAGGGCCGCATGCTGGAGCGCAAGAGCGCCAAGGGCCGGATTTATTACGGCTGCGAGCGCTACCCCGACTGCGATTTTATGACCTGGGATGTACCGGTGCCCAACAAGTGCGAAAAGTGCGGCGCCACCCTGTTCCGCCACGGTTCCAAGCTGTACTGTGCGAAGGAAGGCTGCGGCTTTGAGATGCCGGTCCCCAAAGGCAACGGAAACGGATAAAGGAATGAAAGATACACTGCATGCAACCATTCTGGGGGCAGGCCTCGCCGGGTGCGAGGCGGCCCTCTGGCTGGCCGGCCAAGGGGTGGAAGTCACCCTCTGGGAACAGAAGCCGGCCCATTTTTCCCCCGCCCACAAGAGCGCCGGCTTTGCCGAGCTGATCTGCTCCAACAGCCTCAAGGCCGAGCGGCTGGATTCGGCTTCCGGCCTGCTGAAAGAGGAGATGCGCCGGATGGGCAGCAGCCTGCTGCCGGCGGCCGAGTCGGTGCGGGTGGCGGCGGGCGGCGCCCTGGCGGTGGACCGGGATGCCTTCAGCGCCCGGGTCACCGAACTGGTGGAGCAAAACCCCCATATCACCGTCCGGCGGGAGGAAGTGATCTCCATCGACGAGAGCCAGCCGGTGCTGGTGGCCACCGGCCCCCTGACCGAAGGGGCCCTGGCGGCCGAGATCGCCCGCCTGACCGGGGACAGCCGCCTGCACTTCTATGACGCGGTGGCCCCCATCGTCACCGCCGAGAGCCTGGACTATGACAAGGTGTTTGCGGCGTCCCGGTACGACCGGGGAGAGGCCGACTACCTCAACTGCCCCTTCAACAAGGCCGAATATGAGGCCTTCCACGCCGCCCTGGTGAGCGCCGAGCGGGCGCCCCTCCACGAGTTTGACCAGAACGCCCAGGCGGCCCCCGACCCCGACGCGGTGGGCAAAAAGGCCGACACCGTCACCGTCTACGAGGGCTGTATGCCCATCGAGATCATGGCCGCCCGCGGGGCGGATACCATGCGGTACGGGCCGCTGCGCCCGGTGGGCCTCACCGACCCCCGCACCGGCCACCGCCCCTGGGCCAATGTCCAGCTGCGGGCCGAGAACCGGGAGCGCACCCTCTACAACATCGTGGGCTTCCAGACCAACCTCAAGTGGGGGGAGCAGAAGCGGGTCTTCTCCATGATTCCGGGCCTGGAAAACGCCGAGTTTGTCCGCTACGGCGTCATGCACCGGAACACCTTCCTGGATGCGCCCCGGGTGCTCAGCGAGGGGCTGTACCTGAAGGACCACCCCAACGTCTTCTTTGCCGGCCAGATCACCGGCTTTGAGGGATATATGGAGAGCGCGGCCTCCGGCCTGCTGGCCGCCCGCAGCCTCTACGCCCGCCTCACCGGCGGGGCCTACATGCCGCCTCCCCCCGACACCATGTGCGGGGCCCTGATGCGGTATCTCACCACCGAAAATAAACATTTCCAGCCCATGGGGGCCAATATGGGGATTCTTCCTCCGCTGGAGGACCGTCCCCGGGACAAGCGCCTGCGCTATATGGCCCAGGCGGAACGGGCGGTGGCCAGCTTCCAGCGCTGGCTGGACGGCGGCTGCTGAGCCGCTGTGCCTCTGCCCCTGAGTCCGGCGGCTGCGCGCGGCCTGCCGGATGCGATGCCTTGCAACAGGCAGAAAGGAAGACGCTATGAAAATCATTCTGGATCTGATGGGCGGCGACAACGCCCCTCTGGCTCCTCTGGACGGAGCAGCCCAGGCCGTCAAGGAGTACGGCGTGGAGATCATCGGCCTCGGCGATGAGGCCCTGATCCGCAAGACCGCCGCCGAGAACAACATCTCTCTGGACGGCATCCAGCTGGTCAACTGCACCGAGAACATCGAGATGTGCGATGAGCCGGCCCGGGCGGTCCGCCAGAAGAAGGATTCCTCCATCGTGGTGGGCCTGAATATGCTGAAGGACGGCAAGGGCGACGCCTTTGTCTCGGCCGGCAGCACCGGCGCCCTCCATGTGGGCACCAGCCTCATTGTCCGGGCTCTGCGCGGCATCAAGCGCCCCGCCCTGGCCACCATGATCCCCGCCCAGAAGAAGGCCTATCTGCTGCTGGACTGCGGCGCCAACGTGGAGTGCCGCGCCGATATGCTCATCGCCTTCGCCGTCATGGGCACCTGCTATATGCAGCGGGTGGAAGGCCGTCAGGACCCCTCGGTGGCCCTGGTCAACAACGGCGCCGAGGAGTCCAAGGGCACCCCGCTGCTGCGTGAGGTGCACCAGATGCTGAAAAAGACCCCCGGCATCCGCTTTGTGGGCAACGTGGAGCCCCGTGACGTGCCCACCGGCAACGTGGACGTGGTGGTCTGCGACGGCTTCACCGGCAACGTGGTCCTCAAGCTCACCGAGGGCGTGGCCAAGATGATTATGGGCATGGTCAAGGGGATGTTCCTGTCCGGCCTGGCCGGCAAGCTGGCCTACCTGCTGGTCCGCGGCCAGGTGGGCAACCTGAAAAAGCAGATGGACAGCGAGGAGTACGGCGGCGCACCCTTCCTGGGCGCACGTCAGCCGGTCATCAAGGCCCACGGCTCCTCCAAGGCCAGAGGCATCAAGAACGCCATCCGCCAGGCCAAGAAGTGCGTGGAGAACGATCTGTGCGGCACCATGCAGGCCGCTCTGGATGACGCGGCCGCCGCCCATGCGTCGGACAACGCCGCAGAAAAAGAATAAAAAGGAGGGTGCAACCTATGGCGCATCCGCTCGAAAAAATCATCGGGCATACCTTCAAAAATCCTGACCTTCTCACCACCGCCCTGACCCACACCAGCTACGCCAACGAGAGCCGGGTCCCGGTGGCCCACAACGAGCGGCTGGAGTTTCTGGGGGACAGCGTCCTCCAGATTGTCTCGGCCGACTACCTGTTCCACGCCTACGCCGACCGGCCCGAGGGTGATCTGACCCGCATCCGGTCCAGCCTGGTCAGCGAGGGCGCACTGTTCCAGTTCGCCCAGGAGATTCACCTGGGAGATTACCTGCGTCTGGGCAAGGGCGAGGAGCGCTGCGGCGGTCGGGAGCGGCCCAGCGTGGTGTCGGACGCCTTTGAGGCCCTGATCGCCGCCCTCTACCTGGACGGCGGCATGGAGGTGGCCCGGGCATTCATCCTGCCCTTCATCACCGAGGGCAAACACGCCGAGGCCGACTATAAGACCCGCCTGCAGGAGATCGTCCAGCAGAACCCGGAGGAACGCCTCAGCTATATTGTGGAAAAGGAGACCGGCCCCGACCACGACAAGCATTTCGTGGTGGCGGTGCGGTTCAATTCGGACTGCGTGGCCCGGGGCGAGGGCCGGAGCAAAAAGGCCGCCGAGCAGCACGCCGCCCGGGAGGCCCTCAAGCTGCTGGGCGTCCTCGGGGAAAACTGACCGATGGTATTAAAAGAGCTGGAGATCCAGGGCTTCAAGAGCTTCCCGGACAAGGTCAAGATCACCTTTGACAAGGGGGTCACCGGGGTGGTGGGGCCCAATGGCTCGGGCAAAAGCAACCTGTCCGACGCGATCCGCTGGGTGCTGGGCGAGACCAGCAGCCGCCAGCTGCGCAGCGCCGGCAAGATGGAGGATGTCATCTTCGGCGGAACGCGGCGCCGGGGGGCCATGGGCTACGCATCGGTCCGGCTGACGCTGGACAATGCCGACCACACCCTGGACCTGGAGGCCGACCAGGTGGTGATCGGCCGGCGGTACTACCGCTCGGGAGACAGCGAATACACCATCAACGGCCAGGTCTGCCGCCTGAAAGACATCTACGAACTGCTGCTGGACACCGGCATCGGCCGGGATGGCTATTCCATCATCGGCCAGGGCCAGATCGCCGAGATTGTGGCGGCCAAGGGCAGCGAGCGGCGGGAGATTTTTGAGGATGCCTGCGGCATCGCCAAGTACCGCTACCGCAAAAACGAGGCCGAACACCGCCTCGCCGCCGCCGAGGCCAATCTGGAACGGCTGCGGGATATCCTGGCCGAGCTGGAAAGCCGGGTGGGCCCCCTGGCCAAGGAAGCCGAAAAGGCCAAGGCCTATCTGGCTCTGGCGGACCGGCGCAAAAGTCTGGAGATCACCCTCTGGGTGGAAAATATCCGGGCCGCCCGGGCCGCGCTGCAGCAGCTGCGGCGGGACTACGACACCGCCCAGGCCGCCTGGGAGCGCCACGACAAAAAGGACAAGGCATTGCAGCAGGAGGCTGAGGAGATCCGTATGCAGGCACAGCGTCTCACGGTGGAGATCGAGCGCCTGAATGGGGATATCCGCAGTATCACCCAGCAGATCAGCGGCAGCGACAGCCGGATTGCGGTGCTGGAAAACGACCGGGTTCACGCCCGCCAGAGCGCCGAGGCCCTGCGCCAGGAGCTGGCCCAGGGCCAGACCGAGCAGGAGGCCGCCGCCGCGGAACTGGACCGGCAGAAGGCCGCCGCCGCACAGATGGAGCAGGAGGCCGCCGCCCTGGCCCGGGAGATGGAGGAGCTGAGCGGTCAGCTGGCCGCCCTGCAGAGCCGCACCGATGCGGCCAGCGCCCGCCAGGAAGAGCTGCGGGCCCGGCTCAGCGATGTGACCGCCCGGGAGACGGCGGCCCGGGTGGAGGAGGCCGCAGCCCATGCCGCCGCCGAATCGGCCCGCAGCCGCCTGCCTGAAGCCCAGGCGGGGGCGAAAGCCCAGATGAATCAGCTGGCCCAGCTGGAAGAAAACCAGGCCGACACCCGGAAGTATCTGGAGATGCTGGCCGCCGGCGAAAAGCAGCTGGCCAACGTCCGGGCGGGCCTGACCCTCAAGCTGAACAGCCGCCGGAAGGCTCTGGCCGCCGCCGAGGAGGCGGAGCGGGAGCTCTCCCGCAGCCGGGACGCCGCCGCGCAGCGGCTGTCGGTGCTGAAAGAGCTGGAAAAGAACATGGAAGGCTACCAGCACTCGGTCCGTGCCGTGATGCAGGCCGCCGCAGGGGGACGCCTGCGGGGGATCATCGGGCCGGTGTCCTCCATCCTGACGGTGGAGGCCGGGTGTGAGCTGGCGGTGGAAACCGCCCTGGGCGCCGCCATGCAGAACATTGTGGTAGAGAACGAGGCCGCCGCCAAAGCAGGCATCGCCCTGCTGCGGCGGGAAAACGCCGGCCGGGCCACCTTCCTGCCCCTGGACACCGTTCAGCCGGGACTGTTCCGGGGCGAATTGCCCCTGTCGGCCCGGCTGGCCAGCAGCCTGGTGCGGGCGGACAGCCGGTATCAGAACATTGTCTCCAACCTGCTGGGCCGGATTGTGGTGGTGGAGGACATCAACGCCGCGGGCAAGGTGGCCCGCGCCCTCCAGTACCGCAACCGGGTGGTCACCATGGACGGCCAGGTGGTCAACGCCGGCGGCAGCTTTACCGGCGGCAGCGTCCAGCGGTCGGCGGGCCTGTTCACCCGCCGGCAGGAGATTCAGGAACTGAAAGAAAAACTGGCCCGGCTGGAACAGGACTGCGCCGCCGCCCGCCAGAAAACCGCCCAGTGCAAGAGCCAGGCCGATGCAGTGACCGCCGACCTGACCGCTACGGAAAGCGAGGAGCGGACCGCGGCAGAGGACCGGGTCCGGGCCGAGGCCGAGCGCAAGCGGCTGGAACTGGCGGTGGAACAGGCCCGGGAGAACGCCGGACAGCGTTCCGCCGAGGCCCAGGCCCTGGAGGCGGAAGCCGCCGCCCAGGAACAGGCCGCCCAACAGGCCGCCGCCCGGCGGGAAGCTCTGGCCGGAGAGGCTGAACAGCTCACCGGCGAGCTGGCCCGCCTGACCCAGGGCGGGGACGACTTTGCAGCCCAGCAGAGCCGCCTGTCGGGGGCTCTGGCCCAGAAACAGCTGGACCAGCTGGCCCGGCAAAAGGATGCCGAGCTGTGCCGCAGCCGGGTGGCCGACTGGGAACAGCGGCTGGCCGAGGCCGGCGCCCGAAAAGAGACCCTGGAGGAAAACATCCGGGCTCTGGAAGCTCAGGACCAGGAGATGGTCCGGGCCATCCAGCAGGTAAAGGATGAGGCCGAACAGGGCCGGCGCACCATTCAGGAGAAGGAGGCCGCCATCCGCAAGGCTGCCGACGCCCGGATGGAACAGCAGGCCGCCGAGACCAAGGCTCAGGCCGCCGCCCGGGCCGCCGCCGAGGAACGGGAAGAAGCGGGCCGGGAGATGGCCCGCCTGTCCGAGCGCAAGAGCGCCGCAGAAGGGGAATACGACCAGCTGGCGGCCAAGCTCTGGGACGAATACCAGCTGGCCCCCACCGATGCGGCCAAATACTGCGTCGAGTATACCTCCATGGTGGCCCTGCGGGCCCAGGTGGCCGAGGTGCGGGGAAAAATCCGCGCCCTGGGCAGTGTCAACGTGGGGGCGGTGGAGGAATACCAGGAAGTCCGCACCCGCTACGACACCCTGAAAACCCAGGTGGAGGACGTGGAGGAGAGCCGCAGCCGGCTGATCCGGATGATCGGAGAGCTGAACGGCCAGATGCGGGATCTGTTCAGCCGCAACTTTGCCGCCATCAACCAGAACTTCGGCCGGGTCTTTGCCGAATTGTTCGGCGGAGGCGAGGCGTCCCTGTCCCTGGAAAACCCCGAGGACATTCTGGGCAGCGGCATCGATATCCAGGTCAGCCCCCCGGGCAAGGTGATCCGCAATCTGGAAGCCCTCTCGGGCGGAGAGCGGGCCCTGGTGGCCATCAGCATCTACTTCGCCATCCTGGCGGTGAACCCCTCGCCCTTCTGCATCCTGGACGAGATCGAGGCCGCCCTGGACGACGCCAATGTGGTGCGGTTCGCCCAGTATCTGCGGCGGATCGGGGAAAAGACCCAGTTCATCGTCATCACCCACCGCCGCGGCACCATGGAGGCCGCCGACGTCCTCTATGGCGTGACCATGCAGGAAGACGGGGTGTCCAAGCTGCTCCGGCTGGATCTGGACCAGGTGGACGCCACCCTCGTCTCATAACATACAGACCAGACAGACTTACATACTAGCAGGAGGATTCCCCCTATGGGTTTGTTCGGAAGAAAAAACAAGGAAAAGATGGAAAACGGCCTCAAAAAGACCCGCACCGGCTTTTGGGGCAACATCATCAACACCCTCACCGGGGCCGAGATCACCGACGATCTCTACGATGACCTGGAGGAACAGCTGATCCTGGCCGACGTGGGCGCCGAGGTGGCGCTCCACCTGGTGGAACGGCTGCGTGAGGAAGTGAAGAACCAGCACCTCAAGACCGGCGACCAGGCCATGGACGCCCTGCGGGAAATCCTGCGGGAGGAAATGGAGCCGGGCACCGAGATGGACCTGAGCGGCCATCCCGCCGTCATCCTGGTGATCGGTGTGAACGGCGTGGGCAAGACCACCAGCATCGCCAAGCTGGCCAACTATTACCGGGAGCAGGGCCGCCGCGTCATGCTGGCGGCAGGCGATACCTTCCGTGCCGCGGCCAGCGAACAGCTGGACATCTGGGCCGGACGGGCCGGGGTGCCCATCGTCAAGGCCGGCGAGGGCGCCGACCCGGCGGCGGTCATCTTCGACACCGTCAAGTCGGCCCAGGCCCGGGGCTATGACATGGTGATTGCCGACACCGCCGGCCGTCTGCACAACAAGGCCAACCTGATGGCCGAGCTGTCCAAGATCAGCCGCAGCGTCCGCAAGGCCGCCCCTGATGCCAGCCTGGAAACGCTGCTGGTGCTGGACGCCATCACCGGCCAGAACGCCATCAGCCAGGCCCGGGAATTCTGCCGGGCCGCCGATGCCAGCGGCATCATCCTGACCAAGCTGGACGGCACCGCCAAGGGCGGCTGCGTGGTGGCGGTCAAGCGGCGGCTGGGCCTGCCGGTGCGGTTCATTGGCGTGGGCGAGGCCATCGACGACCTGCTGCCCTTTGATGCAGCGGGCTTTGTCGAGGAGCTGCTGCCCCGCAAATGGAGGAGCTGACCATGAAAATCTGTGCAGCAACCGGCAATCCCGGCAAGCTCAAGGAGCTGCGCCGGATTCTGGAGGCCCAGGGCCATCAGGTCCTGAGCCAGAAGGAGCTGGGCCTGGACCTGGACCCCGAGGAGACCGGCACCACCTTCGCCGAGAACGCCGCCATCAAGGCGGCAGCCTTTGCGGCGGCCAGCGGCCTGCCCACCGTGGCGGATGATTCGGGCCTCTGCGTGGAGGCGCTGGACGGGGCGCCGGGGGTCTACAGCGCCCGCTACTGCGGCCATCACGGGGACGACGAGGCCAACAACGACAAGCTGCTGGAGGCCATGCGGGATGTCCCGGCGGGAAAGCGGGGCGCCAAGTTTGTCTCGGCGGTCTGCTTCCGGATGCCGGACGGCCGCACCCTGACCTGTATGGGCGAGTGCCCCGGCCAGGTGGCCTTTGACCGGCAGCCGGGGGACTATGGCTTCGGCTATGACCCCCTGTTCATCCCCGACGAGCGGGGCACCGCCGACGGCGGCAAGCGCCCCAACACCGAGGGGGACAGCTACGCCCAGCTCACCCCCGACGAAAAAGACGCCATCAGCCACCGCGGCCGCGCCCTGGAGGCGCTGGAAGCCCGGCTGGAGGCGTTCCTGCAGGAAAAGTAACGTGTGAGATCCGCCCAGGGCGGAGGACATAAAAGGAGAAATCGTATGCTGACAAGTAAACAGCGCGCCATTCTGCGCGGCAAGGCCAACACCATGGACCCGGTCTTTCAGATCGGCAAGGGCGAGATCGACCAGACCCTCATTGACGCCGTGAAGGCCTGCCTGGACGCCCGGGAGCTCATCAAGCTGAAGGTGCTGGAAACCAGTATGTACAATGCCCGGGAGGCCTCCATTGTTCTGGCTGAGGCCACCGGCGCCGACTGCGTGCAGGTGATCGGCTCCAAGTTTGTGCTGTACCTTCAGAAGAAAAAGGACAGCGCCTACGCCGACCTGCTGAAATGAAGGTCCTGCTGTATGGCGGCACCTTTGACCCGCCCCACAACGGCCACCTGAACAATTTGCAGGCGGCGGCGGAGCGGGTGAGGCCGGACCAGGTGGTGGTGATGCCGGCGGGGGTGCCCCCGCACAAGGCGGCCAGCTCCACCCCGGCGGCCCTGCGCCTGGAAATGTGCCGCTGTTTTTACGCCCTGGAAGGGACGCCGTATCTGCCCCGGATCACGGTCAGCGACTGGGAAATCCGCCAGGCGGCCGCCGGACAGCGCAACTATACCGTTCGGACCATCGAGATGCTGGGCCAGACCTATCCGGAGGCCCGGCTGTATCTGGCGGTGGGCAGCGATATGCTGGAATCCTTCCAGGCGTGGTACCGCTGGCAGGATATCCTCCGCCTGGCCCAGCTGGTGGTGGTGAGCCGGGAAATCGGGGACGACTGTGTCCTGCACAGCGCCGCCCGGGCCCTGGACCCCACCGGCAGCCGCATCCTGATGACCCAGGTGGAGGCCCTGCCCATGGCCAGCCGGGAGATCCGGCGCCGGCTGGAAGCGGGGGAGGACTGTGCCGCCGCCCTGCCGGAGCAGGTGCGGCAGGTGATCCGGCGGGAGGGGCTGTACACCGGCCCCGGCCATGAGGCCATCCCGCACCCCTGCCAGCATCCGGAACCCTGATTGGATCAAGAAAGGAAGGCTGCTCTATGGATCTGAAGGAAGCAAAAGATGTGGCCCGCAAGCGCCTGGGGGACAAGCGCTACCGTCACACCCTGAACGTGGAAAAAATGGCCGTCAAACTGGCCGAGCGTTACGGCGCCGACTGTGACCAGGCCGCTCTGGCGGCCCTGCTCCACGACACCGCCAAGGAAATGCCGGTGGCGGACCAGCTGGCGCTGCTGCGGGCCCATCCCGACCTGGCAGGGAACACCGAAAACCGCCCCACCCCCATTTGGCACGGTGTCTGCGCGGCCATCCTGGCCAAAACCGAATGGGGCGTCACCGACGAGGCGGTTCTCTCGGCGGTGGCCTGCCACACGGCGGGCAAGCCGGGGATGACCCTGCTGGACAAGATCCTCTTTCTGGCCGACATGACCAGCGCCGAGCGGGACTTCGACGGGGTGGAGGAGCTGCGGAAACTGGAGATGGAGGACATCGACCAGGCCATGTACCAGGCCCTGGACCAGTCGGTCTCCTTTGTGAAAAAGGGCGGCCGGCCCCTGGACTCCATGTCCGCCGCCGCCCGGGAGGACTTCCGCAGGATTCTGGACCAGCGGGCCTGAATTTGACCTATCCGTGAAGGTTTGTCAAAACGGATTGCAGATTCTGCCCGAGAATGCTATACTACTAAGAGATTGCGCCGCCAGCATGCAGGAAACCCCTTCCCCCAGGCTGCGGCGCACCGGCTTTGGTTTTGGGGCGCAGCGCCGCCCCGGCCAGAGGTTAAGAAGAAAGAAAGTGACTGCGTCCCTCCCGGTGGCACGGGATGGATGAATTTTGAAGGAAAGTGATCGCCTGCCCCGGACAGGCCGATGAAGGAGACAAGCTATGAGTGGAACGCCACGCCGCATCAATACCGACCGTTCACTGGGAACTCCCACTGCAGGGAGCGGCGCAGGGGGCAGCGTTCCGCCCCGCCCGCCCGTCCGGCCCCAGGGGCCGGCGCCGCAGGAGGATGACGGCCAGAGCTTCTTCCGGATGGAGTCAGGAGAGGACAGCCGCCCGGCGGCCCGTCCGGTTCCCCAGGAGCGGACCGAAAGCCGTCCCGCCCATTCGGCCGGCGACAATGGCGGCGGCAAGGAGCCGCCCCGCCACACCGGCGGCTCGGGCGGCCATGGCGGCGGACGGAAGCGCAAGCGCCGCCGCTCTCCCATCTGGCTGCCGCTGGCGGTGGTGCTGGGCGTGGTGGCCCTGATCGGCTGCGGCGTGGTCTATGCGGTGAATTACGTCAACCGGGTGCAGGAGAGCATCCGCCCCGAGTCGGACGCCCCCTCCATTGTGGAGGAAATCCAGACGCTGGAGGAGTACAAGGGGGATGTGGTCAACATCCTGGTCTGCGGCATCGACTATGAGGAGGGCCGCGCCTACGGCGACGGCAGCAACGACGGCATGACCGACATGATCCTCTACTGTCAGTTCGACATCAAGAACGGCGCGCTGCGGATGCTGCAGATCCCCCGCAACACCCTGGTCACCACCGAGAACCGCACCATCACCCTCTCCAGCGGCAAGACCTACAAGGCCTCCAACTACCAGATCAACTCGGTGGCCCTGTCCAACGGCGGCAGCATCGCCGCCCTGGCCGAGGTCATCTACGACCAGTACAAGCTGCCCATCGACTATTACGTCTCCATCAACATGGAGGCCCTCACCGAGGTGGTGGACAACTTCGGCGGCATCGAGGTCTATATCCCCCAGGATATCGAGTACAACGGCAGCTACCTGGCCAAGGGCTACCGCAACCTGGACGGCGCATCGGCGGAGTTCTTTGTCCGCAACCGCCACGGCGCAGGCTATGAGAACGCCGACATCGACCGCCTGAACATGCAGCGCTACTTCTACGCCGCCCTGTTCAAGCGGGCCCGCTCCATGGGCATTCAGGACATCCTGAACCAGATGCCCATCATCTTCAACAACTATATCCAGACCGATATGGATCTGATTACCCTGGGCAAGCTGGCCGTCTCCTTTATGAAGGTGGACAGCGCCAACATCATGATCGCCCAGACCCCCGTCTTCTCGGGCGGGGTGCCCTATATCGGCGCCACCGACATCTTTGCAGGCTACTCCTGCGTGGTGCCGGATGCCGGCTCCATCGCAGAGCTGCTCAACACCTATTTCCGCACCTACACCGGCCCGGTCAGCGAGGATGAACTCAACCTGACCACCGACCATTGGCCCCACGGGTCGATGTCCACCAGCGCCAACATTCAGTTTATGGGCCAGCTGGACAAGGAGTCGGATGACGCCATTCTGGAAGGCGACACCGACGTGCAGGGCGCAGTGACCACCGACGGTCAGCCCGCAGGCGGGCAGGCCGCTCAATAAAATCTCAAGAGAAAGGGTTCCTATGGAAAATCTGAACGACAGCAAGACTCTTGCCATCCGCATCGCAAAGATCCTGGATAAGAAAAAGGCACAGCAGATCCGTGTGCTGAAGGTGCAGGATCTGACCGTTCTGACCGATTATTTCGTCATCGCCTCCGGTACCTCCACCACCCAGGTGGCGGCCCTGGCCGACGAGGTCCAGTTCCAGCTCTCCCAGGAAGGGGTTGAGCCCTATCACACCGAGGGCTTTGACTCCAAGAACTGGATTCTGCTGGACTACTCGGGGGTGATGGTGCACGTCTTTGTCCCGGGCACCCGCACCTATTACGACCTGGAGCACCTGTGGGCCGACGCCGAGACGGTGGACGTGTCCGAGTGGCTGGACCAGGCCGGCGAGGACGCCCAGTAACAAGCCCCAACCCGAGAGGGAAGCAATATAAAGCAACACCAAGTAAGTCAAAAGTCTGGAGCTGATACGAGATGAAGTATGATTACAAGGCCGTCGAGGCCAAATGGCAGAAGGTGTGGGAGGACGAAAAGACCTTCCACGCTGAAGTGGACCATTCCAAACCCAAGTTCTATGCGCTGGTGGAGTTCCCGTACCCGTCGGCTGCCGGCCTGCACGTGGGCCATCCCCGCAGCTACACCGCCCTGGACGTGGTGGCACGCCGCCGCCGTCAGTGCGGCTACAACGTTCTCTACCCCATGGGCTGGGACGCCTTCGGCCTGCCCACCGAGAACTACGCCATGAAGAACCACATTCATCCGGCCATCGTGACCAAGAACAATGTGGACCGCTTCCGGGCACAGCTCAAGTCCCTGGGCTTCTCGTTTGACTGGGACCGCGAGATCAACACCACCGACCCTGAGTACTACAAGTGGACCCAGTGGATTTTCCTCCAGCTGTACAAGCACGGCCTGGCCTACAAGAAGGAAATGAACGTCAACTGGTGCACCGGCTGCAAGTGCGTCCTGGCCAACGAGGAAGTGGTCAACGGCGTCTGCGAGCGGTGCGGCAGCGAGGTGGTTCACCGGGTCAAGAGCCAGTGGATGCTCAAGATCACCGAGTACGCCGACAAGCTGATCGACGGCCTGGACGGCCTGGACTACATCGACCGCGTTGTGGCCCAGCAGAAGAACTGGATCGGCCGCAGCTACGGCGCTGAGATCGACTTCGGCACCACCACCGGCGACACCGTGACCGTCTACACCACCCGGTGCGACACCCTGTTCGGCGCCACCTACATGGTCCTCTCCCCCGAGAACGCCCTGCTGGGCCGCTGGATGGAGGAGGGCATCATCCAGAATGCTGACGCCGTCAAGGCCTACCAGGCCGAGGCCGCCCGCAAGAGCGACTTTGAGCGCACCGAGATCAACAAGGAAAAGACCGGCGTCCGCCTGGAGGGCGTCATGGGCATCAACCCGGTGAACAACCAGGAGATTCCCATCTTTATCTCGGACTACGTCCTGGCCACCTACGGCACCGGCGCCATCATGGCCGTGCCCGCCCACGACAGCCGCGACTGGGAGTTCGCCAAGAAGTTTGGCCTGCCTATCGTGGAGGTGGTCAAGGGCAAGACCGAGTCCAACCTGGACAAGGAGGCCTTCACCGACGTGGCCACCGGCACCCTGGTGAACTCCGGCTTCCTGGACGGCCTGTCGGTCACCGACGCCAAAGAGAAGATGGCCGCCTGGCTGGAAGAAAACGGCAAGGGCCACAAGAAGGTTAACTACAAGCTGCGCGACTGGGTGTTCAGCCGTCAGCGCTACTGGGGCGAGCCCATTCCCATGGTCAAGTGCGAGAAGTGCGGCTGGCAGCCTCTGCCTGAGAGCAGCCTGCCCCTGACCCTGCCCGACATCGTGGACTTTGAGCCGGGCCCCGACGGCGAGAGCCCCCTGGCCCGCCACACCGACTGGGTCAAGACCACCTGCCCCTGCTGCGGCGGTCCCGCCGTCCGTGAGACCGACACCATGCCCCAGTGGGCTGGCTCGTCCTGGTACTTCCTGCGGTATATGGACCCCCACTGCAAGGACGCCATCGCCTCCAAGGAGGCCCTGGAGTACTGGTCCCCGGTGGACTGGTACAACGGCGGCATGGAGCACACCACCCTGCACCTGCTGTACAGCCGGTTCTGGCATAAGTTCCTGTACGACATCGGCGTGGTGCCCACCGCCGAGCCCTACCAGAAGCGCACTTCCCACGGCATGATCCTGGGCCTGAACCCCCACAACTTTGCCAACCTGCCCGCTGAGGAGCAGAAGAAGCTGCTGGAGGAGTACGGCAGCCAGAAGGCCGCCGAGAAGGCTCTGGAGGAGAAGTACGGCGAGATGAGCCGTCACCCCGTGGTCAAGATGTCCAAGTCTCTGGGCAACGTGGTCAACCCCGACGACGTGGTGGACGCCTACGGCGCCGATACCATGCGTCTGTATGAGATGTTCATGGGCGACTTTGAGCAGGCTGCCCCCTGGCAGACCTCGGCCATCGCCGGCTGCAACCGCTTCCTGGACCGCGTCTGGGGCCTGATGGACAAGCGGGTGGAAGGCGAGGGCTACCGTCCTGCCGTCGAGACCCTGATGCACCAGACCATCAAGAAGGTGGGCGCAGACATCGAGGGCCTCAAGATGAATACCGCCATCGCTCAGCTGATGACCCTGGTGAACGCCCTGTACGACAACGGCGGCGCCACCAAGGCCGAGTTTGAGACTCTGGTGCAGCTGCTGAACCCCTTCGCTCCCCATATGACCGAGGAGCTGTGGGAGAAGCTGGGCCACAGCCACGACCAGCAGCTGGCTTATTATCCCTGGCCCAGCTACGACGAGGCCAAGTGCGTGGAGTCCACCGTGGAGATCGCTGTGCAGGTCAACGGCAAGGTCCGCGCCCGCCTGAGCGTCCCCGCCGACATCACCGCCGAGGACGCCATCGCCACCGCCAAGGCCGAGCCCGCTGTGGCCGAGGCCCTGGCCGGCAAAACCCTGGTGAAAGAGATCTACGTCAAGGGCCGCCTGGTCAATCTGGCCGTCAAAGGCTGATCCCACAGACCCCTGAAGGACTCTTTTCACGATTTGTTCAGAAAGTGGAGCGGAAAAACTTCGCCAAAAAGGTTGACTGAAACGCAAAAATGCGTTATACTGTCTCTGTTAGTTACCATGTAACAACGAAATTCCCGCCTCACGGTCCAAGGGAGGGATAAGATGTCGGAAATTCGTGTTAAAGAGGGCGAGTCGCTGGAAAGCGCACTGCGTCGCTTTAAGCGGAGCACTGCCCGCAGCGGCGTGCTCGCAGAGGTTCGTAAGCGCGAGGCTTACGAGAAGCCCTCTGTTCGCCGCAAGAAGAAGTCGGAAGCGGCCCGCAAGCGCAAGTACAAGTAATTGAGCCTTGCCCACGGTCCTGATGACCGCTGCGTTGCTAACGCCGATGTGGGAGAACCCTGTTTGGGGTTCTCCCATTTTTGTTGACCTGCTGCTCTGCAAAGGAGTTTTGCCTTTATGCTCATCACCCCGGAATATGTCTTTCAGGACGTGACCCACATCACGCCGGCCTTCCTGGCCGGCAAGGGAATCACCGCCCTGGTTCTGGATATCGACAACACCCTGACCGACGACGGCAGCCAGGAGCTGAGCGAGGATGTAGCAGCCTGGCTGGACACCATGCGCCGGGCCGGCATCGGGCTGACCATCGTGTCCAACGGCACCCCCCGGCGGGTGCGGCCCTTCGCCGAGAAAATCGGCCTGGACTATGTCTGCTGGGCGGCCAAACCCCTGACCTTGGGGTTGTCGGTGGCCCGGCGGCGTCTGGGGGTTCCCCGGAGCCGGATGGCCATGGTGGGGGATCAGCTCTACGCCGACCGGATGGCCGCCGCCCTCTATGGCATCCCGGCCTTCATGGTGGTGCCCCGCGGCCCCGACCGGGGCGCCCAGGTCAAAATGAAGCGCAAATGGGAGCGCAGCCACTGGCAGGCCTATTATGACCGGGGAGGGAAGCTGCTGTGACCGAGCCGCAGATCCGTTTCGGCCCTGCCGGCATGGGAGACAGCTTCGCCGCCCAGGGCTACAAGACCAGCCTGGATATCCCCGCCTATACCGCCGGCATGGGCCTGAACGCCTTTGAATACCAGTGCGGCCACGGCGTCCGCCTGGCCGAGGACAAGGCCCGCAAAATGGCCGCCCTGGCGGCGGAAAAAGGGGTGGTGTTCAGCGTCCACGCCCCCTATTATATCAGCATGTCCAGCCTGGACGAGGAAAAGCGTTTGGGCAGTATCCGCTATCTGCTCCAGAGCTGTGCCCTCTGCCGGGCGCTGGGCGGGCAGAGGGTGATCTTTCACCCCGGCAGCTGCGGCAAACAGAGCCGCGCCGCCGCCCTGGAAAAAGCCCTGGACACCCTGCGCCGGGCCATGGAGGCCCTGGACGAGGCCGGCTACGGCGACATGACCCTCTGCCCTGAAACGTTGGGCAAGATCGGCCAGCTGGGCGACCTGGAAGAAGTGCTGGCCCTGTGCCAGGTGGACAAGCGCCTGGTGCCCTGCATCGACTTCGGCCACCTGAACGCCCGCACCCTGGGCGGCATCCAGGGCAGGGAGGACTATGCCGCCATTCTCGACCGGCTGGGTGAGGCGCTGGCCGATGACCGTGCGCGGCAGTTCCACGTCCATTTTTCCCGCATCGAGTTTTCCGCCGGCGGGGAAAAACGCCACTGGACGTTTGCCGAGACCCAGTACGGCCCCGAACCCCAGCCTCTGCTGGAACTGGTGGCCCAGCGAAAGCTGGCCCCCGTCATCATCTGCGAGAGCGCAGGCACCCAGGCGGAGGACGCCCGGGCCATGCAGCAGATGTGGAAAGCCGCACAAGGCGCTGTTTAAGCCGCCTTTTTGCCCCTTTTTTGCCGAAACCCCTTGCCAAACAATGCGCAATTGGGTACAATATTCTTAGATATGCGCGAGCATGAGATACTAAATTAATGGAGGAATTCCTTATGATTTCTGCAGGCGAATTTCGCAATGGCGTGACCTTTGAGCAGGACGGCCAGGTTCTCCAGGTCGTTGAGTTCCAGCACGTCAAGCCCGGCAAGGGCGCTGCCTTTGTCCGCACCAAGACCAAGAACGTCATCACCGGCGCTGTCATTGAGACCAGCTACAACCCCACCGCCAAGTTCCCTCAGGCCTTCATCGAGCGCCGTGAGGTGACCTACAGCTACCAGGACGGCGACCTGTACCACTTCATGGACAACGAGACCTACGACGATATCCCCGTCAACGCCAGCGATGTCCCCGATAACTTCAAGTTCTGCAAGGAGAACGAAGTCTGCAAGCTGCTGTCCTACAAGGGCAAGGTTTTCAGCGTCGAAATCCCCAACTTCATCGAGCTGACCGTCTCTGAGACCGAGCCGGGCATCCGCGGCAACACTGCCACCAACACCCTGAAGCCCGCTACTCTGGAGACTGGCGCCACCATCCGTGTGCCTCTGTTCATCAACGAGGGCGATGTGATCCGCATCGATACCCGCACCGGCGAGTATATGGAGCGCGTCTAATTTGACACCAAGCCGGGCTTGCGGGCTGACCGCCGGTCCGGCTTTTTGATTTTCACAGGGAGGGATAGACTATGGAACTGATCGAAAAAGCTGCCTATCTTCAGGGCTTGCTGGAAGGCCTGGAGCTGGACGAGTCCACCAAGGAAGGCAAAGTTTTTCACGCAATGAGCGATCTGCTGGCCGATATGGCCGCCACCATCAAGGCCCTGGAGCAGGACATCACCCAGGCGGAGGACCATCTGGAAGCCCTGCGCGGCGACGTTGAGGAGCTGCAGGCCGACGTCTACGAGGACGACGAGGAGGACGACTCCGAGGCCCCCTGCTATGAGGTGGATTGCCCCAACTGCGGTGAGACGGTCTACGTCACCGAGGAAGATCTGGACGCCGGCGAGGCTTTCTGCGCCAACTGCGGCTGCACCTTTGAGGTGGCCCTGGACGACGCAGAGGAGGACGACGACCAGGCCCAGGAAGAGCTGGAGGCCGAGGACGCCAGCTATGAGGTCACCTGCCCGCTGTGCGGCGCTGTGACCGTGCTGAGCGAGGACGAGCTGCTGTCGGGCAAGGCCCGCTGCGCAGGCTGCGGCAAGCCTCTGGAGATTGATCTGCCGGCAGAGGAGTAAAGCTCCCCGCGGCGTGCCCCCGCAGGCAAAACCCAAACAAAAAACCCCCGCCCGGTCAAACGCCGGGACGGGGGATTTTTTTGCGCTTACGAAAACCTGAAGAGCTTCTCCATGCAGCAGGCCATCAGCGGGTAGCGGCCAGGGCCTTTTCCAGCCAGATGGAACCGATGTCCAGGGCATTGTACAGCCCGTGGCGGACCGACTGGCGGGCGGTGCGCTCCTTGATGGGCTTGGACAGGTCGGTGGACAGGAGGGTGACCTGGACCTTGTCGGGGGTCTCGTTGCCGTCCACCGGGGCGGTGGTCAGGATCTGGAGATAGAGCACATAGGGGTCGGTCATCCAGCCGTAGTAGAGCTCATTGTCCTTGCGGACGAGGGGCTTGCCTTTATAGGTCATTTTGGGTTTATAGGACATTCCAAAGCCTCCCTTATCTTTGAAGCCCGCTGCCCGGCGCAGCCGCACAGCTGGGCTGATTATAAAAAACTCTCTCTTAGTATAACATAAAAGCAAAGGCTTTACAAATGATAAATTTGCGAATGCCTCCGCAGCGCCGCGGATTGGACGCATCTTCGATGGAAAAAACCGATGTCCGGGGCTTTGCCCGGGCCGCCGCGGACGGTAAATCCGCGGGTGAAAAGAGGCGAAAAAAGGAAACCGTCCCGCGCTTGCGGCTGCACGGGACGGTTCATTGCGGTATTCGGTTTGGTATGAGGAGGAATCATGTGTTACAGGTAGCGGTTGCGGCCCCGCCGTCCCTGTGTCTATAAGATACCAAAGATTTATACATAAACTGTTTTGAATCTATGAATCTTTTGTAAACTCTAACCATCTTTTTCCCCATTGGTCCGCCGCAGGGAGAACCGGGGTCATTCGGGAGCCTTCATGCTCTCCACCATGCTGATGTTCCGCACCTGACGGCGCATCATCCGGCAGACCACCACCGTAAACAGCAGGGTCAGGGCCACGCTGTACAGGAAGCTGGTGGGCTCCAGAGCACGAATGAACATCATCTGTTCCGACTCCACGGTGCGGATGACAAACTGGTGCATGGGGGCGCCGATGAGCAGGCCCACCACGGCGCCGATGACGCTCAGCAGCTCAATCTCCCGGAAGATATAGCGGTAGACTTCCTTGTCAAAAAAGCCCAGCACCTTGATGGTGGCCAGCTCCTTTTTCCGCTCGCCGATGTTGACGCTGATGAGGTTGTACAGCACCACCGCGGCCAGGGCTGCCGCACAGGCAATGATCAGCAGAACTACATAGTTGATGCAGGTGATGGTGCTGTCGTACATGGCGGCGGTGTCGGCGGTGAAGGAGGTGCTGGCCACATAGTTGCAGCCCAGCAGGACGGTGCTCAGGTTCTCCCGGTCCGAGTCGGTCTCACAGGAGGTGGACACATAGACGGTGTTCCATGCGGGATCGGCCACCAGGCGGTCCAGAGTCTTCTGGGTCACATAGAGGTAGGCTCCCAGATAGTTCTTGGCCACGCCGGTGAGGGTCAGCTCCACATAGGAACCATTGGTGCCCTGCACCCAGAAGGTATCTCCGGCCGACAGGCCCAGCAGCTCGGCGGTCTTTTCGCTCAGCACCACGCTGCCGTCGGTGAAGGGCAGCTCATTGCCCGTGCGGCTCTCCAGGGTGAAGTACTCGGTCAGCTTCTGGGGGGCCTCGGCGGCCACCAGGGTGACGCTCAGCTCGTTGTTGCCGTCCTTGGTGTCCGACACCGAGACGGTGCGGGTGTAGAAGGCGCCCCAGCTCTCCACCTCATCCCGGGAGGTGAGGGCCTCGGTGAGGCCGCCCTCCACTTCCAGGGCCTTGTCGCTGGACAGGGAGATGGTCAGGTCGGCCTTCTGGATGGTGTCATACTGCCGGGTGACGATCTCCACAATGGAGTCCTGCAGGCCAAAGCCGATCAGCAGCAGGGCGGTGCAGCCCGCCACGCCCAGCACCGTCATATAGAACCGCTTTTTGTAGCGGAACAGGTTGCGGGCGGTGGTCTTCTGGGAGAAGGTCATCCTGCGCCACAGGGGGCGAATGCGCTCCAGGAAAATCCGTTTGCCGGCGGCGGGAGCCCGGGGCAGCAACAGGGCGGCGGGTTTCTCCCGCAGGGAGACCCGGCAGGCCGCCAGAGTGGTGAGGCCCACCACGCCGGTGCTGATGAGGATGCTCATGACTGCCAGGCCGGGATAGACCCGCAGCTGGAAGGTGGGCAGGTCAAAGACGGTGGAGTAGGCGAACCAGATGACGGCGGGCAGGCCGTAGAAGCCCAGTATCATGCCGCCGGCACAGCCCAGCAGCCCGGCGGTGATGCCGTAGACCAGGTACTTGGAGGTGATCTCCCGGTCGCTGTAGCCCAGGGCCTTGAAGGTGCCCATCTGGGTGCGGTTTTCCTCCACCATCCGGGTCATGGTGGTGCTGGCCACCAGGGCCGCCACCAGGAAGAAGAAGATGGGGAACACCCGGGCGATGGACTCGATGCGGTCGGTGTTCTGCTCGAACATGACCATCGAAACCACGCTGCCCCGGTCCAGGACGTACCATTCGCCGCTGGTGATGTCGTCCACCTGTTCCTGGGCGTCGTTCAGCTGCTGGCGGGCGTCGGCCAGCTGGGCCTCGGCGTCTGCCTTCTGCTGGGCGAATTCGGCGGCGCCCTCGTTGTACTCGGTCCAGCCCTGGTCCAGCTGGGCGCGGGCGGATTCCAGCTGTTTTTCGGCGGCGTCAAAGGCGGTCCACGCCTGGGCGTTGCCGGTATTCAGGGCCAGCTGGCCCGAGAGAAGATCCAGTTTCATCTGCCGCAGGGCGGCTTCCGCCTCGGTCACCAGTTCCTCGTTGGACAGGTTGGGGGAGGAGATCAGACCCTGCTGGTACATCTGGCGCTTGCCTTCGTCCAGCTGGGCCTGGTAGTCGGCCAGCTGCTGATAGGTGGAGTCATAGAGGGCCTGGGCACGGGCCAGCAGGTCCCGCAGCTCCACATAGTTGACGTCGTCGGGCTCGGCCTCCTCCAGGGCGGCCTCGGCATTGGCCAGAATGTCCTCGGCGTAGCCCAGCATGGGGTCGGCCACGCTTTTCAGGGTGACCAGCTGTTTGATCTGTTCCAGCTGGGCCTCAAAGTCCAGCACCTGCGCCTGGGCGTCCACCAGCTGGTCGGCGCCGCTGGCCATGGAGTCGGGCAGGGCGGCCTTCTGGGCTTCCAGCTGGGCCAGCCCGCTGGCGTATTCGGCCTCGCCCTGATCCAGCTGGGCTTTGGCGTCGTCCAGCTGCTGCTGGGCTTCGGCCAGCTGGGCCTGGGCTTCCACTTCCTTGGCCTCAAACTCGGCCCGGGCGTCATCCAGCTGGGCCTGGGCAGAGTCAATCAGGTCGTTCCGCCGCTGGTCCGACTGCTGGGCGCTGATGGCTTCCAGCCGGTCCATGACGGTGTCCACGGCGGCCTGGTATTCGTCGGAATAGTTGTCGTACTGGGCGGCGTCCGCCACCTTGATGTAGCAGGAGGCGTAGTAGTCCATGGTCAGACTGCCGTCGGGGGTGTAAATGGCCATCCCCAGAGCGCCGTTGCCGGCGGTGGTGCTCTCGGTCTCATTGGAGAAGTAGAGCGGGTCTTTTACAAAGCCCACCACCGTCAGGGTATCGGTCGCCACGTCGGAGGCGCCCGACAGGGTGATGACGTCCCCCAGCCGGATGCTGGAGGCTGCGCCGGGGTCCAGCACCTGGACCACGCACTCGCCGGAGGCCTCGGGCATCCGGCCCGATTCCAGCACCAGGCGGTTCATGGTGGCCTCGTCGGTGAGGGTGGGGTAGACCGGCAGCTGCTGCACCCGCACCGCCAGGGTATTGCCCTTGCGGTAGCTGGCCTCACAGTCCACCGATTTCACCGGCATGACGGCGGCCACGCCTTCCACCTCCGAGATGGCCTCGATGTCCTTTTCGCTGAGGCCCAGGGTGGACACTACCCGGATATCAAAGACATTCTGCTGGGTGTACCAGGTGTTGCCGGCCCGGCGCATGCCGGGGGCGACGCTGAGCAGGCCCGACAGCATCATGACACCCAGCAGGACGATGCCGAACACCGACGCAAAGCGGCTTTTACTGGCGGAAAGTTCCCGCCACATATTTTTCCGATAGGTCTTTTTCACGTTGGCTCACCACTCGATCTCTTCCACCGGGACAGGGTGCTCGTTCACCTCATTGGAGATGATCTGGCCGCTTCGCACCTGTACGATCCGGTCGGCCATACCGGTTAAGGCTGTGTTGTGGGTGATGACGATGACGGTGCGGCCGGTCTTGCGGCAGGTATCCTGCAGCAAAGCCAGCACCGACTTGCCGGTCTTGTAGTCCAGAGCGCCGGTGGGCTCGTCACACAGAAGGATCTTGGGGTTTTTGGCCAGGGCGCGGGCGATGGCCACGCGCTGCTGTTCACCGCCCGACAGCTGGGCGGGGAAGTTGTTGAGCCGCTGGCCCAGGCCCACGCTTTTCAGGGTTTCGGCGGGGTCCAGGGGATTGCGGCAGATCTCGATGGCCAGCTCTACGTTTTCCAGGGCGGTGAGGTTCTGTACCAGGTTATAGAACTGGAACACAAACCCCACGTCGTACCGGCGGTAGGCGGTGAGCTCTTTTTCGTCAAAGCGGCTGACCTCGGCGCCGTCCAGGACAATACGGCCCTCGTCGCAGCGGTCCATGCCGCCCAGCATATTCAGCAGGGTGGTCTTGCCAGCGCCGGAGGGGCCCACGATGACGCAGAACTCCCCCTTGTTGACATGAAAGGTCATGTGATCCGCCGCGGCGACCCGGACGTCGCCGGTCTGGTAGTATTTCGACACGTCCGAAAAACTGACAAATGCATCCATGGATACCACCTTCGCTTTCCATATCTTTGCGCGCCGCGCAGGCGCGTTTCTTTTGCTCCTCTAATAGTACAACAAACTGCCCTGCGGATGCAAGTCTAAGCCGGTTGTTTTAATGCAAACTTTACAATTTACTGGAAAAAACAAAAGAGATATCGTTCTTTTTTGGCATTGTGAAAAAATAACCGCAACAAAAACCGCAACATGGGCCAAAATGGCAAACAAAAAGAGCCGGCTTGCGTCGGTGAACTGCACCCCATTTGTTAGACAGTATGGTATACTGAAAACAAATGGGGTGTTTTATTGTGCCAAAAGGGAAGCCAAACAAGAGATATACACCGGAATTCAAGAAAATGGTAATC
>NZ_NFHK01000024.1:0-39390 GCF_002161315.1 Faecalibacterium sp. An77 | reverse complement strand
GGCTCCAGACAAAGACTGGCCTGGCTCCGCTCTCGCTTCGCCAGGCCAGTCTTTGATTCGCTTGTTCTACCCCTTGCAGGCCTCTTTTTTGTACTGTCCGCACAATATGGGGCGGTTCATTTGGCGAGAGTATTCATGGAAGCCTCCTTCAACAGAAAGGGGGCTGCTTTGCAGCAGCCCCACCGGTTGCTTTACTGGATGCCCAGTTTGGCGCGGGCTGCGGCCCACTTGGTGTCCAGATCGGCCAGGGTGGCGTCCAGATCGAACCCGTCGGTGAACATCTGTGCGCCCAGTTTCTTGTAGTCGAAGGCGATCTCGTTCTGAATGGCGGTGAAGTCGTCGCCGCCGCCGTCGTACATGACCATCTTGCCATCCGGCTGGGCTGCGTCGGCCTCAGCCAGAACGGGGGCCTTGTCCTTGGGGAAGTTGCTCATGGAGGAGGCGCTGGAAATGTAGGCGATGTAGCCGGGGTACCAGTCCTCGCTGTAGAACCACTCGATGAAGGCGCGGGCCAGCTCGGGGTTCTTGGAGTGGGTGGTCACGCCCATGAAGCTGTCGCCCTGGACGATGTAGCGGAAGGGTTTGCTCTCGCTCTCGCGGACCGGCAGATAGAAGGCGCCCAGCTGATCGATGCTCTCTGCGCCGTTCTCGATGTTCTGCAGGCCCAAGTCGCCCAGCGCGATGATGGCGGCCTTCTTCTGGGCGAAGAGGGCGGTTGCCTGATCGTTGCCCAGGCCCAGGGGGTCCTTGCCAAAGACGCCGCTGGTGAACAGGTCATAAATCCGGTGATAGGCGATGTTGATGTCGGTGCCCTCTGCAAAGGGTGCGTCCACCTTGGCCATGTCGTTCCAGTTCTGGCCGTTGCCGTTCACCAGAGCGGGCATGAACTCCATGAAGGGATAGCCGGGCCACTCGTCCTTGGCGCCCAGGGCAATGGCCATAAAGTCGGGGTCGGATGCGCCGAAGTGGTCCTGCAGCTTGGTGGCTGCGGCCTGGAAGTCGCCCCAGGTGGTGGGAACTTCCACGCCGGCTTCCTCAAACATATCCTTCCAGTAATAGACGTACTCGTAGCCGGCGGTCATGGGAACGCCCAGAATCTTGCCGTCCACGGCGTAGCCGGCGGCCAGGGTGTTGTTCTTGGCGGCCTCGGTGTCGGACAGGTCCAGCAGGTAATCCTTGAACCGGGACAGGGTGAAGGGCTTGTTGAACATGACGTCGGGCTGGGCCTGGCTGGCGCCGGCGGTGCAGGCGGTGCGGACCCGGCGGAGAATCCCATGGAGCCAGAGCTCCCGCTCCCGGGCAGATTCCATCTGCTGCAGGGCGCCCAGCAGGTCGGGCTGTTCGGGCAGGATGGCACCCAGGCTCTGGCCGTACTGGGCCAGACGATGGCTCAGCCCCGCCAGCAGGGCGGCGCACCGGCCGGTGTGGCTTTCGCCGCTCTCTCCCCGCAGGCCCACAAACCAGGCGGCGGCCTCCCGCTGAAGTTCCTGAGGATTGTCGCCCCGCAGAGCGTCCAGAAGGGGCGCGCAGGCGGGGGCCTCCCGGGCGCAGAGCCCGGCCAGGGCCCCATACCGCCACTGGGTGCAGATGGAGCCGGGGCCCCGCAGCTGGGCCAGGGCACAGAGCCCGGCGCACTGCCGGGCCGCCTGGACCGCCTCGGTGTGGGGGATCATCTCGCTGACCCCCACCGCCACCTCCAGGTTCATCATGTCTTTCCAGACGTGCTGGATCTGGCGGACGGCCAGGTCCACCGTGCTCTGAACCCGCAGGGGATCGCTGACCCGATAGTACAGCTCATAGTAGGAGGGATCAATAGCCCGGATGACCCCGTGATTGCTGAGGCGGGGAATCTGGCGCACCAGCTCCAGCATGGGGCGCTGCATCCGCTCCCGCACCTCCCCGCCATACCGCTGGGCCACCTGGGGAAAGTTCTGGACCGAAAAGGCCGCCGCCATATCCCGGATGCCGTCGTAGCCCGCCACCTGGGCCATGAACCGGATGGAGTTGAGGCTGTTGACCACGAAATGGGGGTTGATCTGGCTCTGTAGGGCCTGCATCTCGGCGGTATGCTTGCGGCGCTGGGCCTCGGCATTGATGGCCAGCATGTTTTTCAGGCTCAGGACCATCTGGTTGAAGGAGTCCATCAGATCCCGGATTTCCTGGTGGCCGCTGGGCTGGACCTGGACATCCAGATTATTGTTTTCCAGCTGGCGCATCCCCTGGACCACCGTCTGGACCGGCACCACAATGGCGTTGAGGAAGTACAGGGAGAACACACAGAACAGACCCAGCAGCAGGGCCACCACCAGGAGCAGCAGTCCGCCCACCATCTGGAAACCCTGGGTCAGCAGCCGTTCCTCCACAAAGGTGACCACCGTCCACCCGGTGTCGGGGATGGAGCGGGTGCGGAACAAAAATCCGGCGGTGCTGCCGTCGGGGCGCAGGGGCGCCCGCAGGCTCTTGCTGCCGGGGGTGAACTCCCCGGCGTGCTGAGAGAAGAAGTCCCGCAGGGCGTCGCTGCCGAAGTCGCCGTAAAGGACCTGGCCCGTCTCGTCCAGCAGAACGGTGGAGCCCAGCTCGCTGCGGCCCCGGGCCCGGCGGATGACGTCGCCGGCCTGGGTGGCGGTGAAAAAGGCCATCAGGTCAATCGGATTGCTTTTGTCCACCGAGCGGTCCAGGGCCATGGCGGTGACCAGGACAAAGACGTTGTTCTTCTGGCCGGGATAGGTCAGCCGGACCCGGCTGGTGTCGTAGCCGCCGATGCGCACCTGATTGGGAGAGGCCTGGGCCGCCGTATACCAGGAGGCGGCGCGGACCTCGCTGGAGGTGAGCATGATCTCTTTGTTCATGTAGATGCTGCCGCCGTCCCGCATATAGAACATTCCGCCCAGAATGTCCTCCGACGGGGTCATGGCGGTGTGAAAGGCCCGTTCCAGCTGCTGGCTGGTGGTGTAATACTGCACCGTCCCGGCCGAGTCGTACACCTGGGCGGCCATGGCGGGGAACTCCCCGTCGTTGACGTACACAAAGTGGGACAGCTGCAAAGAGGCTGTCCGCACGTCGGTCTGAAGGACCGAGGCAACGCTCTCCTGGAAGGCGTCGATGGTCTCGATGGAGGCGGCCCGGATCAGGTAGCTGACAATGCTGAAAGCTCCGATGAACACCACCAGAAGAGGAATCACCACCAGAATGATGAAGCTGCGGAAATAAAGCTGTTTGAGCACCGACTGCTTTTTTGTGCGCGCCATAAAATCTCCCCCAAAGGCTCTGGAAGTTGTTTTGCAGATCTATTATAAGGGTTTGCAAACTTTTTCACAAGGGGCCCTTTGGGGGCATTTTTTTGCGGCTTTTGCAAGCGAAAAAGGGAGCCAAAAGGACACACTGGGGGAAACGCAAAAACGGTGGTAGGATGTTGTCAGGCGGCCGGGAAACGGCAGAAAGGAGCGAAACGATGGCGAGAAAAAAGAACGGCAGCCTGTCAGACTTGCAGCGGACCACCGATTTGCTGAGCGGCCTGCTGGTGCAGGAGGCAAGGGCTTTGGACCAGCGGCGGCGTCAGGAGGGCGGGCCGGGGGACATGAAGGCCCTCAAGGAAATCACAGCGGTGCTCAAGGACCTGGCGGCCGTGGCCAGAAGCCTGAGCGAGCAGGGCGGCGAGAGCGGCGGGCCGGAGTGCGGCGTGGTGCTGCTGCCGCCGGTGGAGCCGGGAAAGGAGGAATCAACATGAACCGGCAGGCCCCCATTATCTGGCAGCCCCAGCCCCGGCAGCGGGCGTTCATGGAGCGCAGCGAGCCGGAAGCCCTCTATGGGGGCGCGGCCGGCGGGGGTAAGAGCGACGCGCTGGTGATCGAGGCGCTGCGGCAGGTGGACATCCCCCACTACCGGGCCCTGATTTTGCGCAAGACCTTCCCCCAGCTGAGCGACCTGGTGGACAAGAGCATGAACTACTACCGGCGGGCTTTTCCCGACGCCCAGTACAATGCCACCGCCCACGTCTGGATTTTCCCCAGCGGGGCCAAGATCTACTTCGGGTCCATGCAGTACACCAAGGACCGCACCAACTACCAGGGCAAGGCCTTCGACTTCATCGGCTTTGACGAGCTGACCCACTTTGAATGGGAGGAGTACAGCTACATGATGAGCCGAAACCGTCCCACCGGGCCCGGCACCCGGGTGTATATGCGGGCCACCACCAACCCCGGCGGGGTGGGCCACGGCTGGGTCAAGGAGCGGTTCATCACCCCCGCCCCCGCCGGCACCCCCATTCTGGAGGACTACCAGGTGCGGATGCCCGACGGCACCACCCGGACCTTCACCCGGGCCAGGGTGTTCATCCCTTCCAGCGTCTTTGACAACCCCGCCCTGCTGGCCAACGACCCGGGGTATCTGGCCAGTCTGGCCGCCCTGCCGGAGGCCGAAAAGCAGGCGCTGCTCTACGGCAGCTGGGACAGCTTTTCGGGCCAGGTGTTCACCGAGTGGCGCAACGACCCCGAACACTACCGGGACCAGCGATGGACCCATGTGGTGGAACCCTTCGAGATCCCCAAACACTGGCGGATCTGGCGGGGATACGACTTCGGGTATTCGCGGCCCTTCTCGGTGGGGTGGTACGCGGTGGACGAGGACGGCCGGATCTACCGGATCAAGGAGCTGTACGGCTGCACCGGCCGCCCCAACGAGGGGCTGCGGCTGGACCCGGTGGAACAGGCCCGGCGCATCCGGGAGGCGGAACAGAACGACCCGGTTCTCCGGGGACGGGTGATCCGCGGAGTGGCCGACCCGGCCATCTTCGACGAGAGCCGGGGGGAGAGCATTGCCGCCATGATGGAGCGGCCCCCCGCCTGCATCCACTGGTCGGGGGCGGACAACACCCGTCTGGCCGGCAAGATGCAGATGCACTACCGTCTGGCCTTCGACGGGGAGGGGCGGCCCATGTTCCAGGTGTTCAGCACCTGCAAGCACTTTATCCGCACCATCCCCTCCCTGGTGTACGACGAGAGCAACGTGGAGGATGTGGATTCCCGTCAGGAGGACCACATCTACGACGAGTGCCGGTACGTCCTGATGGAAAACCCCATCAGCCCGCCGGTGCGGCCTGCGCCGGCGCCTCCGCCCGACGACCCGCTGGACCTGCGGCCCCGCAAGAAAACAGCATTCTACAGAATATGAGGTGAAACCATGCACGAACAGGAAATTCAGATCCAGGCCGCACCGCCCATCGGGCCGGAACAGGCCGCCGAGGCAGAGCGCATTCTGCACAAGTACAAGGCCGGCAAGGCGGCGCTGGACCGGCGTCTCATCGACAACGAGCTGTGGTTCCGGATGGCCCACTGGAAGCAGTACAAAAACCGGATGATGGAGGGCAAGCCCCAGCCCTCCAGCGGGTGGCTGTTCAACTCCATCGCCAGCAAGCACGCCGACGCCATGGACAACTACCCCGAGCCCAACGTCCTGCCCCGGGCCGCCGACGATGAAAACACCGCCCGGATGCTGTCCAGCATTCTGCCGGTGGTGCTGGAACAGGCCGACTACGAACAGGTCTATTCGGACAGCTGGTGGCGCAAGCTCAAGCAGGGCACCGGCGTCAAGGGCATCTTCTGGGACCCCACCGCCCGGGGCGGCATGGGCGAAATCGCCATCCGGTCCATGAACCTGCTGATGCTCTACTGGGAGCCGGGCATTATGGACATCCAGGACAGCCCCCACTTTTTCAGCCTGAGCCTGGAGGACTCGGACCAGCTGGCCGCCCGCTGGCCCCAGCTGCGGGGCCGCACCGGCGGCACCATCGATGCGGCCCGGTACATCCACGACGACAGCATCGACACCACCGACAAGAGCGTGGTGGTGGACTGGTACTACAAAAAGCCGGGCCCCGGCGGCAAGGAACTGGTCCACTACTGCAAGTTCTGCAACGGGATCGTTCTCTATGCCAGCGAAAACGACCCCCGTCTGGCCGAAAAAGGCTTCTACGACCACGGCAAGTACCCCTTTGTCTTTGACGTGCTGTTTCAGGAGGAGGACAGCCCGGCGGGATTCGGGTACATCGACATCATGAAGGACTGCCAGAATTCCATCGACAAGATGAACCAGGCCATGGACGAAAACGTCCTGCTGGCGTCCAAACAGCGGTATGTCCTCAGCGATTCCGCCGGGGTCAACGAAGAAGAGCTGGCCGACTTTGGCCGGGACATCATCCATGTGACCGGCCGGCTCAACGACGACACCTTTCATCAGCTTCAGACCGCAGGGCTGCAGTCCAGCTCCATCACCTACCGCAACAGCCGGGTGGACGAACTGAAGGAAATCAGCGGCAACCGGGACATCAGCCAGGGCGGCACCTCGGGCGGCGTGACGGCGGCTTCGGCCATTGCAGCCCTGCAGGAGGCCGGCAGCAAACTGTCCCGGGATATGCTCAAGAGCGCGTACCGGGCGTTTGCCAAGGAGTGCTATCTGGTCATCGACCTGATGCGGCAGTTCTACGACGAGGAACGGGTCTTTCGCATTACGGGGGAGAAGGGACAGAACGTCTTTGTCCCGTTCAGCGGCGCAGCGCTGCGGGCCGTGCCGGCCGCCAGCGTGGGCGGCGTGGAGCTGGGCAGCCGGGAGCCGGTGTTTGACATCACCATCTCGGCGGCCAAAAAGTCCACCTTCAGCCGCCTGACCCAGAACGAGACCGCCAAAGAATGCTACCAGCTGGGCTTCTTCAACCCGGCCAACGCCGACGCCGCTCTGGCCGCCCTGGAAATGATGGACTTTGAAGGAATCGAAAAAGTCCGCCAGCGGGTGCGGCAGAACGGCACCATGGCCCGTCAGCTGCAGATGGCCCAGCAGCAGCTGGCCCGGCTGACTCAGGCCGCCGGAATGGTCCGGTCGGCCGGACGGCAGAAGGCAGCCGGCGCCCGGACGGTCAAGGCGGCCCAGAGCCCCAGCCCCACAGCCGCCGCAGCCCGGGCCATGAACACCAACACAAGGAGGTAACAACGGATGATCCAAGCAATTTACAGCGAGCTGGACGGCCCCGCCGGGGTGACCCGGCGGCTGGAGGTCAAGGGGCACGCCGGCTACGCCCCCGCAGGCCAGGACATTGTCTGCGCCGGGGCCAGCATTCTGACGCAGGCCCTGGTCTGGATGACGGCGGAGGCCGAGCAGGCCGCCTGTACCGCGTCCGACGGCCCCGAGGGGCCCCGGGTGGTGATTACCGCCCAGCCCGGCCCCGACGCCCGGGAAAATCAGCGGATGGCCGGCGGGTTTGACCTGGCCAAGGCGGGCTTTGCCCTGCTGGCCGAGCGGTACCCCGACAACCTGCGGTTTGCCGACACCAGCAGCCGGGGCGAGGAGGGGATGATCGACCTGCAGCTCTTTGCCAAAAAGGACAAAAAGGGTCCCGCCCTCAGCCGGGAGCAGCAGCGCCAGGCCATGGCGGAGGGGACCATGGGCCGCCGCAAAAAGGCGGAGGAAACCCAGGAACCCCCGGCCCAGCCCAAGGACGCAGCCCCCCTGCGGCCCCGGGAACAGCCCCGCCGGGAGCCCATGATGGGCATTGGCGAGGTGGGCCGGTTCATCCGGGCGCTTCACCGCCAGTGGGCCCGGGAGGAGGCCGAGCTGCGCCGGGGCGACCCCAAGTTCTCGTTCCGGGAGGCGCTGAAAAGCCCCGCCATGCGCCGGATGATGCGGATGCCCGGGATGCGGATGCAGGAGGCCTACCATGCGGCCTTTTATGACCAGCTGATGGCCGGCACCGCCCGCACCGTGGAACAGGGGGTGGTGAACCGGGTCCAGGAGCGGGGCGCACGTCCCGCTGAAAACGGCATCCACAGCAAGGCCGCCGTCACCACCGCCCCCGACGTGAGCCGGATGAGCCGGGCCCAGCGGGAGGCCATCGAGCGGGAAGCTCTCCACGGGGCCAAGATCCGGCTGTAAGTTTCAGGATACGCGCCGGCTTCGGCCGGCATGGCACGATAAAGAAAGGACGACTTTATGAATCAGAACGAAATCCGCTTTGACCTGCAGTTCTTTGCCGACGCATCCAGCCAGCTGCAGAACACCACCTCCGCCTCGGGCATGACCGCCGAGATGAAGACCTTCTATGAGAAGCGTCTGATCGACCAGGCCGAGCCCCGGCTGGTCCACGACCAGTTCGCCGACTACTACCCCATGCCGGTGGGCGGCGGCAAGACCATCGAGTTCCGCAAGTACGACAGCCTGCCCAAGGCTACTACCCCTCTGACCGAGGGCGTCACCCCCGACGGCCAGAGCCTGACCGTCTCCACCATCAAGAGCGATCTGCACCAGTACGGCGGCTGGACCCCCCTGACCGACGTGCTGCAGATGACCGCCATCGACAACAACGTGGTGCAGGCCACCCGCATTCTGGCCAGCCAGGCGGGCCGCACCCTGGACACCCTGACCCGTGACGTTCTGGCCGGCGGCACCAACGTCATCTATGCACCCAAGGTGGCCGAGGACGGCACCGAGACCCCCGTCAGCAGCCGTTCCGCCCTGACCCTGGACTGCAAGCTGACCCCCAAGCTGTTCTTCCAGGCAGCCGCCCAGCTGGGCGCCATGAACGCCGACACCCTGGGCGACAGCTATGTGGCCATCATCCACCCCTACGCCGCCTACGACCTCAAGACCAGCAAGGAGTGGATCGAGGTCCACAAGTACGCTGACCCCGAGGCCATGTACCGCGGCGAGATCGGCAAGCTGGGCAACATCCGCTTCATCGAGACCAGCGAGGCCAAGATCTGGAAGGACGAGACCTGCCCCGCCAACGGCGGCGACCATTACGCCGTGTTCGGCACCCTGGTGCTGGGCGCCCACGCCTACGGCGTCACCGAGCTGGAGGGCGGCGGCCTGGAGCACATCGTCAAGCAGCTGGGCTATGGCGACGACCCCCTGAACCAGCGCGCTTCGGTGGGCTGGAAGGGCATGCGCGCCGCCGAGCGTCTGGTGGAACAGTACATGGTCCGTATCGAGAGCCTGTCCAGCTATTCGGCTTCGGCAGCCGCCAACTGAGCCAGAACGGCAGAAAGGAGAAATGACCTATGGCAGAGGACAAGGTCCGCATCCGCCTGTTTAAGGACAACGGCCGCTACAAGGGCGACCTGTTCGTCAGCGTCAACGGCGTCAACTACAAGATTCGCCGGGGCGTGGATGTGGAGGTGCCCCGGGCGGTGGCCGAGGTGCTGGAACACAGCCAGCGCCAGGACGATCTGACCGCCGCCCGCATTGCGGCGGCCGAGGACGCGGCAGGAAAGTAAACTGAATCAGCCCGGCACAGCCACAGACCGGTGTGCCGGGCTCTTTTTCAAAGAAAGGAGGCTTGCAGATGACGGCAGGCGAGGCCATCAATCAGGCCAGGGCGCTGCGCCCGGGCTGTGAGATCGGCGAAGAAACCATGAAGGAATGGCTGCGCAGGGAGGACGGGGAAATCCGCACCCGGCTTTTGGAACCCGCCGGCGCAGACGGATTCGACGGGGCGGGGGCAGACCTGCTCTGGACCGACGGGCTGGCGGACGGCGCGGAACTGCTGGTTCCGTTCCCCTTTGACGGGATGTACCCCCACTATCTGTCCGCCATGGTGGACGCAGCCCTGGGGGAAAACGACCGCTACAGCGGCGAGATGTCCCGCTGCAATGCGGTGCTGAGCGAGTTTGCGGTCTGGCTGCGGCGCAGTTTCCGGCCTGCGCCCCGTTCGGTGCGATGGTAAAGGGGGGAGCGGTATGTATCTGCCTGAACTGCCCTCCCTCAAAAACAGCCGCCAGCAGATGCGGGTGTTCGGGGGTCTGAACGAGACCTTCGGCTGCACCGAGGCGGAGTATGCGGCGGGGAAGAATTTTTCCAGCCGGGATTTCCCGGCCCTGTCCACACGGACCCCCCGCCGCCGGCTGCGGGAGCTGGACAGCGTGGACGGGATGTACCATCTGAACGGTTTTCTCCTCATCCGCAAGGGCGGGCTGACCTACACCCCCGACAGCGGGGACGAGCCGGTGACCCTCAGCGGCGTGCTGGAGGAGGGGAAAAAGATTCTGGTGGGCATCGGCACCCAGGTGCTGATTTTCCCCGACAAGAAAACCTTTGACACCGCCGACGGCACCCTCAAGCCCCTGGGGGCTTCCTGGGGCGGCGGGGGCGCCTCCATCGAGATGACCCCCTGCGACGCCGAGGGCAACACCTACACCGTCCAGAGCTGGGGGCTGGCCGAGCCCGAAAGCCCCGAGGACGGGGAGGTATTCCTGAAAGTGGTGAGCCAGTCCAGCCCCTGGAACGCCGACGGGGTGTTGGAAGTCTACAGCAGCTCGCTGGAGCGGTGGACTTCGGTGACCCTGGATTACTGCCGGATCAACGCCGAGGGGATCGGGAAAAACTTTGCGGTGTGGGACACCGTCACGGTGGAGGGCACCGCCGCCTCGGCCGCCGGGGTGTGCGACGATCTGGACGGGGAGAAAATCCTCTACGACGTCAGCGACGACTGGCTGATGGTCCAGGTGACGCCGGGAGGCGAACACTTCTACGGGCGGGTGCTGCAGACCGGCAAAGAGGCCACATGGACCAGCCTGGACGGCAAAAACACCCTGTCCTATACGGTGGAAAACCCCATCCAGTGTACCCGCCGGGTGCCCGACATGGACTATCTGACCGAGTGCGACAACCGGGTCTGGGGCTGTTCCAGCGGGGAAAATGTGATCTACTCCTGCAAGCTGGGAGACCCCACCAACTGGTTCTCCTACCGGAACACCGCCGCCGACAGCTATGCGGTGACGGTGGGCAGCGACGGACATTTTACCGGCGCGGCCACCTGCATGGGGTATGTGCTGTTTTTCAAGGAGAACACCCTCCACAAGCTCTGCGGCACCAAGCCATCTGACTTTCAGCTCAGTTCCCTGCGGTGCCGCGGCGTGGCCAAGAACGCCGCCGGGAGCCTCTGCGTCATCAACGAAACCCTGTACTATCTCTCCCCCGAGGGGGTGATGGCCTGGGACGGCAGTCTGCCGGTGAAGGTATCCGGCGTGCTGGACCCGGAGGGTCTGGCCGCCGTCCGGCAGGCCGCCGGCGGATGGCTGGACGGGCGGTATTACCTCTGGCTGGGCACCGACCAGGGAGGCCGGCTGCTGGTGTACGACACCGAGCGGGGCCTGTGGCATCAGGAGGACCCCGGAGCGTCCGGCACCCTGGACATGATGTCCAGCGGGCGGCAGCTCTATCTCTGGGACGGCGCGGCCCTCTGGGCGGCGGGCCCGGCCCGGGACGAGGACGCCGTCATGACCGCTGAAGGGGAGGGCCAGGCGGAAACCGGCATCCCCTTCCAGATGGTGACGGGGGACATCGGCCTGGACGACAGCGAGGACAAGTACCTCTCCCGGCTGACCCTGCGGCTGGACGCCCAGCCGGGGACCTGGCTGGAAGTGTGGGCCAGCTGCGACGGCGGACCCTGGGAAAAGCTGGCCGCCGCCCGCACCCGGGATGAAAAGGAAAAGCTGTGCATCCCCCTTGTTCCCCGCCGCCACGACACCCTCCGCCTTCAGCTGACCGGCACCGGACAGCTGACCCTGCGCAGCGTCAGCCGCACCATGGCTGCCGCCCGGGGCGGACTGTAAACGAAAGGAGCTTTTAGCCTATGGCAAGCATTGCAGGGCTGAGCAAGCTGGGCCTGCCCCGGCTGAGCGACAGCATGAACCCGGAGGATGCGCGGGTGATCCGCAACTACCTCTATCAGATGCAGGAACAGTTACAGTATGTTTTGACCAATATCGACACCGACAACCTCTCGGAGGGGCTGCGAAGCCAGCTCCAGGGGAACGGGCAGTGAGAAAGGGGGAGCCAGATGGCAACCAATCGCAAAAATGACCCCTACAGCACCCAGGGCCTCAACAGCAAAAGCGACGTGCAGCAGGCGCTGGCCTCGGCCCAGTACAAGCCGGGGGAGGCGGTGAACAACGCGGCCAGCGCCCTGGAACAGTGGCAGGCCAGCCGGCCCGGCGCCTACCAGAGCCAGTACCAGGACCAGATCAACAGTCTGCTGGACAAGGCCATGTCCCAGGAGAGTTTCTCTTATAACTACGCCTCCGACCCGCTGTACCGGCAGTACGCCCAGACCTACCGCCAGAACGCCCACAACGCCAGCACCGACGCAGCCGCCCAGGCCGCCTCCCTGACCGGCGGCTATGGTTCCAGCTACGCCACCAGCGCGGCCCAGCAGGCCTATCAGCAGCAGATGAACGGGCTGAACAGCGTGATTCCCACCCTGTACAATCTGGCCCTGGACAGCTACACCAGCGAAGGGGATATGCTGATGAACCAGATCAGCGCCCTGAACACCCAGGAGCAGAACGCCCAGGATCTGTACTACCGTCAGCTGGACGACTATTACACCCAGCTGGAACAGAAACAGGACGCCTACGAGAGCGCCTATGCCCAGGACTACGCCCAGTACACCAACTACCTGGCCAACCTGAACGACCTGTACGGCTACTACACCCAGGAGGAAGAGGCGGAGGCCAGCCGCCGCCAGCAGACCTTCAACAACGTCATGAGCGTGCTGGGTCTGCTGGGCAACGTGGCCCAGCTGGCCATCAGCGGCACCACCGGCCTGGGTTCCCTGTTCAGCAATCTGGCCCAGGCGGGCTACAGCATGTACGCCGACAGCCGGGACTACGAGGCCGACCGGGCCGACGCGGCATGGAACCAGCAGATGCAGGAACAGCTCCGTCAGGACAGTCTGGCCCAGCAGTCCTATGAGGACCAGATCGCCGCCCAGAAGTATCAGGATGCCCTGACCCAGCAGCAGTTTGACAACGACGTCACCAGCCAGAAGCTGGCCATCGCCCAGGGCGAATGGGAGCTCAAGCGCACCCAGGCCCAGCAGGAAGCGGCCGCCGCCAGCATGCGGGCGGCCTCCAAGGCATCGGGTTCGGGCAGCTCGGGCAGTTCCGGCTCGGGCAGCAAGAGCAGTTCGGGCTCCAGCGGCGGGTCCTCCGCTTCGGGCACCGCGGGCGGCATGGATTACCTGACCTTTGCCCGGCAGATGCGGTCCCAGGGGTACAGCATCGACGAAATCAAGGATATGTTTGACGCCATGCGGGAAGAGCGTTAATTCCCGGCGGGCCTTTCGCGCCCCCTAGGGGGCGAGAGGCGGACAGAAGCGTCAAAAGAGACCGGCGTGTTGTTTCGCAGAGAAACGGCACGCCGGTTTTCTGCATTTCCGCCATGGACGAGGGAAAAAACGCAGACAGTCCCCGCGGCGGGCAAAGTAAGAAAAAAGCAAGATTTCCCCCGAAGTATCGGCGCGGATTTTATATTATAATACACGGTACACAGGACCGAACCAAACCGATTGAGGTGAGACAGATGAAAAAGCTTTCCATGGTCCATCGGCGTGTGCTGGATGACGCACAGGCGGACATCGGCGCTCTGTACAGGACGTTTCATATTTCCGAGCAGGGCTACAATGAGGAACAGGTGGAAAAAAGTCGCGCCCGGTACGGAGAAAATATTTTGTCGGGGCGCACCGCCGACACGGTTTTCTACCGGCTGCGGCGGGCTTTTGTGAATCCCTTCACGGTGATTCTGTTTGTGCTGGCGGTGATCTCCTTTTTGACCGACGTGGTGCTGGTGTCCAATTTCAGCCGCAACGTCACCACGCCGGTGATTATTTTGGGGATGCTGCTGACCAGCGGCGTGGTCCGCTTTGTACAGGAACTCCGGGCCAAGCGCATCGCCGACCATCTGACCCAGATGGTTTCCTCCACCGTGCTGGTGCTCCGGGACGGCCAATGGGTGAAGCTCTCCTCAACGGAGCTGGTGGTGGGGGATCAGGTGCGCCTGCTGGCCGGGGACCGGGTCCCGGCGGATATCCGGCTGACCGCGGCCAAGGATCTGTTTGTGTCCCAGTCGGTCCTGACGGGGGAGAGCGCCATTGTGGAAAAAAGCGCCGGCGTTCTGCCCCGGGGACAGGCCCGGTCCTATGCCGACTGCAGCAACCTGGTGTTCATGGGATCGTCGGTCACCGGCGGCACCGGGGAGGGCATTGTGCTGGCGGTGGGGGAGGATACCGTGTACGGCGGCTTCTCCACCGCGGAATCCCACCGGAAAAACGGCTTTGACCAGGGAGCCAATTCCATCGCGTGGGTGCTGATCCGCTTTATGGCGGTTTTGATTCCGGTGGTGTTCGTGGCCTGCGGGCTGACCAAAGGGGACTGGATTTCGGCTTTTCTGTTTGCCCTGTCGGTGGCGGTGGGCCTGACCCCGGAAATGCTGCCCATGATTGTGACCACCTGCCTGGCCAAGGGCGCGGTGTCCATGAGCAAAAAGCAGACCATCGTCAAGAACCTGAACTCGATCCAGAACTTTGGCGCCATGGACATCCTGTGCACCGACAAGACCGGCACCCTGACCCAGGATCAGGTGGTGCTGGAATACCATCTGAACGTCAACGGCCAGGACGATACCCGGGTCCTGCGCCACGCCTACCTCAACAGCTACTTTCAGACCGGGTACAAAAACCTGATGGATCTGGCCATCATCCGCAAGACCGAGGAGGCGGAGGCGGAAGATCCCCGGCTGGTGGACCTGTCCGAGAACTACACCAAGGTGGACGAGATTCCCTTTGACTTTGCCCGGCGGCGCCTGACTACCGTCGTGCAGGACAAAACCGGCAAAACCCAGATGGTGACCAAGGGCGCTGTGGAAGAAAAGAAAAGCAATAGCCGGCGCGCAGAAAGGATGCGTTCGGCTATTGCTTTTTGTTTTGCGGCGGAAATGGAAAGCGGGCGTACCCGCCAGAGTACGCCCGCTCCCGTAAGGATTGGAAAAGAAAGGAAAAATGAAATGGAGAGGAAAATTGAGGTAGGAAAGGAAATCAGTTCTTCTTGATCTTGGTCAGAGCCTCGTTGATCTGGCGCTTGACGTCGGAGGAGAAGGACTTGCTGGCCATCTTCATCATGTCGCTCAGGCGCATGGTGCCCATGATGCCGCCCTGATCGTCCTCCTTGTCGTTGCCCATCATGCTCATCATGCTGCTCTTGGCAAAGACCTGCATGGCGTCATGGATGACGGCAGCGGTCTCGCTGTTGGCCAGCAGATCCACCACCCGGTCCTTGATGGAGTAGAAGCCCTCGGGGTAATCCAGAGGCTTGCGGGCAGCGCGGGCGGCGGGGTCGTCAAACCAGTTGGCGGCGTCGTTGCCCTCGGGCAGGTCGTAGGCGTAGTTGTGCTCGGCCACACCGTTCAGGGTGATGGTGTTGGCGGTGACGTCGCCGCACTTGGCGGTGACGGTGTTGGGGCCGTCGTTCAGGGCCACATCCTTGAACACGGCGGCGTGATCCTCAGCGGGCAGGGTGGCAACCTCCACGCCGTTCACCACCAGGGTGACGTTGGGGCAGTTGGTGTAGACGGTGACGTTCCGCTCGCCGGGGGCGCGGTCCACAAACCGCTCGCCGCAGACGTGCATCATGGGCTCGGTGGTCCAGTAGGCCTGGTAGATATAGAAGGCGTCCTTCTTGAGCTTGCGGTCGTAGGTCACCAGGCCCTTGTTGTTGCGGCCCTGGATGCCGCCCTCGTCGCGGCCGTCGGCGGCGAAGTCGAACATATTCCACAGGTGGGTGGCCCACAGGTAGGGACGGGTGGCGAAGGTCTTGAGCATCTCGTGGTGATACTCGCAGGCGTACTCCTCGGTGTAGTCGTGGTTCTCAGGGTAGGCGGAGTGCCACTTGGTGATGGCCTCCGAGCCGTACTCGGACACGCCCAGGCAGCGGTCGGGGTACAGGGCGTGGAACTTGTCCAGCCAGGGGCCGTTGTCGGAGGCCTCGCCGAAGTACCAGCCGAAATAGTGGTTGTAGCTGACCACGTCGGTGATGGTGTTGTGCTCGCTCTCCATGGGGGTCATGGAAACCTGGGCCATGGTGGTCATGCGGCTGGGGTCCATCCGCTTGGCCAGGGCATTCAGCTCACGCAGGTTCCGGCGCAGGTCCTCGCGGTCCTTGCCGATGAGGATCTCGTTGGAAATGCCCCAGAAGAAGATGGAGGGATGGTTGTAGTTCTGGCTGATGAGCTCGGTCATCTGGCTGATGGTGTTGTCGTGGGCCTCCTTGCCGGGGATGAAGCGGCTGATGAAGGGGATCTCGGCCCAGACCACGAAACCGGTGTGGTCGCACAGGTCGTAGAAGTACTGGTCGTGCTGATAGTGGGCCAGACGGACGGTGTTGGCGCCCACTTCCTTAATCAGGGCGATGTCCTCCTCGTGGTCGGCGCGGCTGATGGCCCAGCCCTTGTCCAGACGGTCCTGATGGCGGGCGACGCCGTGCAGAGGCACGTTCTTGCCGTTGAGCCAGAAGCCGGTGTTGGGGTCCACGTGGAAGGAGCGGTAGCCGTAGTCCACGGCCACGGTGTCCAGCACTTCCTCGCCGCGGGTGATGGATGCCTCGGCGGTGTAGCAGTAGGGATCGGCCATGCCGTTCCACAGGTGGGGGGCCTTGACCGCCAGGGTCATGACCAGGTGGGGCTCGGCGGGGGCCGAGCCGGAGGCCACCACGGCGCCGTCGGCGTCCTTCAGGTCCACGCTGACGGTGCAGCCCTCAGCCTCCACCGGGAACAGGTCCAGACGGGTGGCGCCCGAGACCATGGGGGTGACGAACACGGCGCTGGTGCCGCCCTTCATCAGGTCGAAGTGGGCGGGGGAAGTCTCAATAAAGCTGACCTCGCGGTACAGGCCGCCGAAGAAGGTGAAGTCTGCGGTCTGGGGGTAGATGTCCGACACAGCGTTGGACACGTCCACACGCACCACGTTGCCGGTGGGCTTCATGGCGGGGGTCAGGTCAAAGCGGAAGGTGGAGAAACCGCCCTTGTGCTCGCCCATCAGGCGGCCGTTGCAGTAGACGGTGGCCACATGGTTGACGCCCTTGAACTCGATGAACTGACGTTTGCCGTCGGTGGGGTCGGGAATTGCAATCTCATAGGTGCCGACGCCGCGCCAGTAGTCGTTGCCGCCGTCCTGGCCATCCTTCGCGTTCCAGGTGTGGGGAAGTGCGACCGTGGCAAAGGGCTCGCCGCCCTTGGAGAAGCGGGCAGAGGTGAGGAGTGTGGTTGTGCGCATGGGTCATGGCTCCTTTCAAATCAAGAAACAGTCGGGCACAGCGGCGGACCGGGCCGGCGCCGTGCATTCCTTTGTACTGGTTTTAGTATATCATCCCGTGGAAAAAGACGGTAGGAATATTTTGGGAAAGTTCCGTATAATTTTTGTGCTATGGAGGATGGATTTAGATAATGTTCATAAAATGCTTAAAAAGCGACACGCTTTAGGGGGAACCCATTTCTGCACGCATACGCGTGACAGAAATTCCTTCCCCCTAATATCCCCCTGGGGACAAAATTTGCCGCAGAACCGCGCACGCGGCCTTGCGGCCTTGCACACTCTCTGCGGCAAATTTCCCTGTAGGTGTCCCGGCCGTACGCACATGTCGTCCGGCCGGGACTTTTTTGACAGACTGGCCCCCGCGCCATGGGTGAACGGGGCGGGGGCTGTGGATGAATAAAAGGAGGTCTGTTTTACGACGCTTGCTGTTTGGTATTTACTGGTTACTCTGCAATACGGGCAGGCCGTCCGTGCCAAGTTTCCATTGATAGTCGTTGCCGGTAAGGGCAGCGTTCATGCCACCAACAGCGGTCTGCCAAGTAACGGTCGAGTTGTCCACCTTCGTGGTTCCGGTGATGTCATATCCACCCCAAACGCCATTGCTAATTCCATCACCGCTCCAGTAGCAAGCGGTGATTTTTCCATCATAAGAACCAGCATTCAAATTGAATACTGCTATACCACCTACGTTGCTTCCTCCGGTTATCGTACCGTTGAACCAACAGGCGGTGATGGTGCCATAATTGATTGCCGCGATACCACCGACAGCACCATTATTAGTCGTATTCGTCAGTGTCCCCATTACGGAGCAGGCGGTGATAGTGCCGTTGTTACCATGGGCTATTCCGCCCATAGCCGTACTGCCGTTGTAAGTGACATCTTTCAGTTGCAGGTTCATGACCTTTCCACCACCGCCGATGACATGGAATAATGCTACCGCCTCACTTGGAGATGAGATATTCAAGCCCGTGATGGTATGCCCCTGCCCGTCGAAAGTGCCGTTGTATGTTTGACCGCTATTACCTACCGGTGTCCACTCCTGGCCCGTTAGGTTAATGTTTTCGGTGAGGGTGCAGTTCAGCGTGTAGTCGCTTTGCGCAGCTTCGTTCCATGCCAGCAGGCCGTTTTCGTTGGAGACATAGTAGGTCTTGCCGTCCTCTGATACGGTATATCCCTTGTCCTCACTTACGGTTATGATGATGGTGCCCGTTTTGGTGATAGCTCCTTCTGTATACGTCACCGTGAGGGTATAGCTGCCCGCTGTGGTGAACGTGTAAGAACTGCCAACGGTCTGGCCGTCCTTGTCTGTAATGGTATAGTTGTTTATTATTGTGCTACTGCCATTGGAATAGTAGGCAGTAACCACCAAGCCGGTGCGGTCAAAGGTTTCGTCTATCTCATATGCTATTTTATCAGGTCCAGTCACGGTGATGCTTTGCAGGGTGACCGGTTTGGCCTGGACGGTTATGGAAACGTCAGCAGAAGCGGACCCTTTTCCATTCTCCGTATAGGTGATGGTGATGGTGGTATCAGTTGTACTCAGAGCCCCGTCCGGCGTCCAGCTGACGCCCTGGTTGCCGTTTTCCTTGATATCCTTCAAGGTCTTGGTGGTGTTGTTGGAATAGGTGGCGGTGATGACCATATTGGCCGGGTTGAAGGATTCACCCACCCAGTATGTGGTTTTGGGTTGTGTTGTCACCGCAATGCTCTCCAGGGTGACGGGGTCGGGCTTGTCCTCGGTGCCGGCCTTGTCCACGGTAGCCTTCACCAGGATGGCGTAGCCGTTTTCCGTCTCCACCATGGCAAAGCCGGAGGAATACTGGCCGTCAGCGGGCAGAGCGGCAAAGACCTTGTCCAAATCCAGATAGACCGACCGGGCCGCGGCGTCGGGGTCAGTGCCGGGGTAAATGATCAGGGTCCAGGCGGTGTCCCCCTGTTGGCCGCTGCCCAGCCTCTGGAAGCTGATCCCGCCCCCCAGCAGCTGTTCCAGTGCGGCGCGGAGTTCCTCATCGGTTTCGCTTTCGCTGATGGCCTGGCGGAGCTTGGCTTCCAGGTCGGAGTCGATCTCCACCGATACGTTTTGGTACTGGCCGTCCAGAAGGTTCAGCAGCATTTGGGAAAGGGATTGATTCCTTCCGCCGCCGCAGCCCGCCAGCAGGGCGAGGACCAGCGCCGCCGACACCAGCAGCGCCGTGACTTTTTTCGCAAGCATGATGGTTTCCTCCTTTGATTGGTCTATTCGGAAAAGTGTACCTTTCCGGACGTCTCAAAGGGGGCAGTTTATTCCTTTAAATGGATTGATACCAGGATCTTTTTCTGGTATAATTTTACATGACAGATGTCCAAACATCCCGTCCGGAAAGGTACACTTTTCCGGACGGTTTTTGTTTGGGCGCAAAAAAGCCCCCGCGCCCGGGGCAAGCCAGGCGCGGGGGATGAAAAATAGGGTCCCGCAGGGTTTTATACGCCGGAGTAGGCCGAGAATCCGCCGTCCACCGGCAGGGTGACGCCGGTGATGAAGCTGGCGGCCTTGTCGTTCACCAGGAACAGCAGCGCGCCCTCCAGCTCGGCGCTGTCGCCGAAGCGGCCCATGGGGGTGGCGGCAAGAATCTTGCCGGTGCGGGCGGTGGGGGTGCCGTCCTCGTTGTAGAGGAGCTGCTTGTTCTGCCCGGCGGCGAAGAAGCCGGGGGCGATGGCGTTGACCCGGATGCCCTGGCGGCTGAAATGCACCGCCAGCCATTCGGTCAGGTTGCTCACCGCCGCCTTGGCCCCCGAGTAGGCGGGGATTTTGGTCAGGGGGATGTGGGCGTTCATGCTGGAGATGTTCAGGATGCAGCAGCCAGAGCGGCCCAGCATCTGGGACACAAAGGCCTGGGTGGGCAGGATGGTGCCCAGGAAGTTCAGGTCAAAGACCCCGGTCACCGCCTCGGGGGACAGGTCAAAGAAGCTGCGGACGTTCTCGGCGGTGATGTCGCCGTCCTCATAGTATTCCTTGTCGGTGGTGGCCTTGGGGTTGTTGCCGCCGGCGCCGTTGACCAGGATGTCGCAGGGGCCGAAGTCGGCCAGCACCTGGGCCGCGGCGGCCTGGCAGCTGGCTGCGTCCACCACGTTGCAGGGGTAGGCTTTGGCAACGCCGCCCTCGGCGGTGATTTCATCGGCGTAGACCTGGGCCTTGGAGGCGGTGCGGTTCAGCAGGGCCACCTTGGCCCCGGCCCGGGCCAGAACCTTGGCCATGTCCGAGCAGAGCACGCCGCCCGCGCCGGTGACCACGGCGACTTTGCCGGTGAGGTCGGTATCCAATACGTTTTTCTGCATCCTGTGTTCCTCCTGTGGACGGCCCTTAGTAGCGCAGGCCGAAGTTCAGCTCGTAGTAGTTGCCGGCGGCGTCGCGGTAGGCGTAGGCCTTGCCGTTCTCGTCCTTGAGGGCGTCGGCCATGTACTGGTCCTTGTCGTAGCCGGGCACGTCGTTGGGGCTGGCGCAGATGCCGTCGGCATTCACGGCCAGGACCTCATCGCCCCGGGGCAGGGTGATGGGCAGGCGGCCCACCGGTGCAAACCGGCCGAAAATCACGTCCATGGTGGCGGAGGGGTAGGTGTCGAAGCCGGCGGTCAGGGCGTCGGCGTAGGGCTCCACGTTGCCCACCATCCAGGCCAGGGGGAAGTTGATGTTGGCGATGACCTTGCCGCCGTGGGCACGGACCGCCGCAGCAATCTCGGGAATCCGCTTGGCGCCGGACAGGGTGGTCTCCAGATGGGTCTCGGCCAGAGGCTTGCCGTCGGCGCCCACGTTGCAGACTTCCTTGTCCTCGCAGATGTCCAGCTCCAGATAGCCCGGGGTGGCGTTGAAGTAGGCGCCCGAGGAAGGGCTCACCATCAGGATGGCGTAGTCGGCCTGGGCGGGGTCGTCGGTCAGGTGGTAGTTGGCCAGCATCTCCCGCAGGGCCTTGGTGGCGGCGGCGCCGCCCTCGGCGGTCTTGGCGAAGGCCTCGGCGTAAATCTTGCTGCCCGACAGCTTGTCGCTGGTGAGGGGCAGGGTGCGGTCCTGGTTCTTCAGCAGGACCACGCTCTCACGATGGACCAGGGAAGCCTCGTTCCAGTCGGCCTCGTTGGCCACCACCTCGGCGGCGGTCTTGGGGTCGGCGTAGGGGTTCTCGAACATGCCCTGCTGGAACAGCTCGGTGAGGGTGCGGGTGACGGCGCGGTCCAGGCTGGCGTCGGTCAGCACCAGATCCTCTTTCTTGAATCCCTCGGGAACCGGGTGGGTGTCGTAGTAGCCGTTGGTGGCGCGCTCATAGGCTTTGCGGCCGTCGGCGTTGTCAAACAGGCCGCTGATCAGGTCCACGCCCGACTGGGTGACGGCAAAGCCGATCCGCTCGGGCACGTCCAGAGCCTCGACGCCCCACTTCATGTTGTGGGTGATGCCGGTATCCGAGTTGATGTAGCCCTCAAAGCCCATCTGGCCCCGCAGGATGCCGTCGATGAACACCTTGTTGTAGGCGAAGCCGTAGGGGTCCATCCGCAGGGGATTGCCCTCGCAGTCGGTCTGGGGGCCGCTCTTGGCGGCAGCCGGCTTGGAGTAATAGGGCATGATGGAGGCGGCGTGGTACTTGACGGCGGGGCGGAAGGTGGGGATGTGGTATTTCTGCAGAGAGCCCTCGGTGGCGTAGACGTTCCACTGGCCGGCGGCGTAGTGGGGGTCAAAGCCGTTCTCGCGGGCGCCGCCGCCGGGGAAGTGCTTGACGGTCATGGAGACGCCGTCCTTGGTGACGCCGTCGGGGCTGCCCTGGATGCCGGGGATCAGCCGCTCAAAGATCTTCTCGATCAGGACGGGGTCCTCGCCGAAGGTGCCGAAGGTGCGCTGCCAGCGGGGATCGCTGACGCAGTCGGCCATGTACATATAGCCCTTGCGCAGGCCGCAGGCCGACCATTCACGGCGGATGCAGTCCGCAAACTTGTCGATGATGGCCAGGTCGCCGTCCTCGCCCCGGATGGCGGCGGCAATGCCCATGGTGCCGGGCCAGGTGGCAAAGACGCCGGAGGCGTCGTTCATGCCAAAGACCACCTCGCCGTTCTCATTGCGGGAGTTGGACACCACTTGCACCGGGACAAAGTGGTCGCACTCCTCGGCCACGGCGTGGAGCTGGTTGAGCCAGTCGGCCATGTAGGAGGGGGTGGGGTTGGCGCGGAGGATCAGGTGGCGGTTGAACCAGTCCTTGATCAGGGTGGTGGTGCCGGGCAGGTGCTGCTCGCCGAAAATGGTCTTGCCGTTGAACTCGGCGTCGTCCAGGACGCCCGACTCATCGGGAATCACCTTGTGGTCGGCGCTGGGGGCGGGGCACTCAGCGCCCATCCGCCAGTCCGAAATGAACAGCTGGGCAATCTTCTCCTGAACGGTCAGGGTCTTGACGTAGGCGGCGGCCCGCTCGGCGGGGGACAGGCGCCAGTCGTTGACGGCGGTCACCTCGCCGGTGCCGTCGATATCCTTAAAGGTCAGGCCGTCCTTCTCGATGACGCGGCGGGACACCGTGCCGATGGTGGGGCCGTTGGAATTGTGGTAATATTTAAGGTTGTCGGATGCTTTTTTTGCCATGAAGCGTTCCTCCTTACAGAAACAGAAAAGACGCAGGTGGACCGGCGGGTGAAACCGGCAGGCGGACCGTGGGTGTCGAGTCCCATAGTATTTTTATTATCGCATAAATACACAGAAAAAGGGAAGGATTATTTTTGGGCGAATCCGTAGAATTTTTTCATTGTGCCCGATTTTGCCGGTGTTTTGGCAAAGAAATCGTGAATATCAGAGGAAAATCACAGGCCCGGCGGCCCCGGAAGGGGGACCGGGCTCTCTTTTCTATACTAAAATTTTGTGATATAATATGATAATTAAAATACGGTTGTAGAAACATGCGCCATGGGATGGGCGGAAAAGAACGGAAAAGAGCGAAACGGGAACAAGAGGTGATTTGCTTGAAAGTGGAGATCAGCCGCGTGCTGGAGAAACTGACCAGCGCCCAGAATCTGGGCCTGACCAAAATGACGCCGCCCTTTGAAGGGATCGAAAACTTTGACTATGGGCTGCGCCGGGCGCTGGACGCGGCGTTTGACTGGAAGGCCTTTGGGGATATGCTGCTCCACCAGATCCCGGCCCGGACCCTGGTGTTTGCCCGGGGGGTGTTTGAGCTGCGGTTTGCGCTGTTTCTCTCCCCGGACGAAAAAGACACCCTCTACTGCATCGGCCCCTGGGCGGAGGGGCCCCGGTCCAAGGAATCCATCACCTGGTGCAAGACCTATCTGGACGAAAAGGCCCAGGACGTCATCCAGGAATACCACAACCGGGTCCGGCAGATTGACGACAACGCCATCAAGTCCACCCTGTTCGGGGTGATTTCCCTGATCTATCCCGAGGGAGAGCTGAAAACCGAGGAGTGGCGGGAGTTTATGCCTCTGAACTTCCGCCCCGGCCTGGAGAGCTTCAGCGACACGTCTTTCACCGAGGAGCTGCCCGCCGAGCTGGTGGCCGAGCGCTACGCCGCCGAAAACCGGATGCTGCAGGCGGTGGTGAAGGGGGATTCCTCCTCGGCCTTGGGGGCCTATGAGAGCTTCCGGCGGTTCCAGGTGACGCCGCGGCTTCACAGCCTGCTGCGGGACTTCAAAAACTTTTCCATCATCCTCAACAGCCTGCTGCGCAAGTCCATCGAGCAGGCCAGCGTCCACCCCTATTACATCGACCAGATTTCGGCCCGCTTTGCCATCGAGATCGAGGCCCTGACCAGTCTGGAGGAGGGAGAGCGGCTGCGGGTCCGGATGGTCAAGGAGTACTGCCTCTATGTCCAGAAGTACTCCCTGCGCCAGTACAGCCCCCTGATTCAGAAGGTCATCAACCAGGTAAACCTCCATATGGACTCGGACCTGTCCCTCAAGAGCCTGGCGGCCCAGTGCTACATCAGCCCCAGCTATCTGTCCAGCGTCTTTAAACAGGAGACCGGCCAGACCCTCACCGACTACATCAGCAGCCGCCGGATGGAGCGGGCGGCCAAGCTCCTGCTGACCACCAACGCCCGGATTGCGGTGGTGGCCGAGGAGGTGGGAATCCTGGACGTGAACTACTTCACCAAGATGTTCAAGAGCGCCACCGGCCAGACCCCCACCCATTACCGGCGGGACAAGCGGGCCCAGCTGTCCCTGGAAGTGGCCCCCGACGGCGCCCCGCCCCTGCTCCAGGAAAAAGAAAAACGGGAAAAATTAAAAAAATCTGAAATTACCCCTTGCAAAGCTGCGCGGAGTATGCTATAATACAACCCGCAGTTGCGCTGCTATAGCTCAGTTGGTAGAGCGCATCCTTGGTAAGGATGAGGTCTCCAGTTCAAATCTGGATAGCAGCTCCATGCAGAAAAACCGCTCTTTCCCGGTCGGGAGAGGGCGGTTTTGTTTTTGCCTGTCCGGGCGGGCGAAACCCTTTGCGCCGGCGTCCCGCCGGTGGAGCCCGTCAAGGCATAATCCACCAGGGCCGGCAAAACCGCCGACCCCAGCACCCCATTTCTCCGCAATCTGCGGGGGAGCGGGGTGTTTTTGGTTTCAGGGGAAGAGAAAGCAGGCCTGTAAAAATTGCAGGCAATTTTTTGTGCGAAAAAGCGGATTTTGCGGCGTGAAAATCCTTTTAATGGGATGATGAATTTGATAAAATCCAAACACAGAGAAAAGGCCCCGCCCGGCGGGGAAAAGGGGCCGGACAAAGGGGCTTGCCAGTTTTCCTGCGGGCAGGTAAACTACAATCAAACGACTTTGACCGGCCGCGGGCCGGATCTTTCCAATGAGGTGATCAAGATGGAACAATCGGTCCTCCGTCCCCAGGCGGAACAGCGCTACCGGGACGAACTGGAAGCACTGCAGATCTGGGATCAGGGCAACCGCAAGCCCGCCAACTGGCGCCTGTCGCCCAAGGCGGTGCGGCTGTTTATCCTGGGCTCCCGCAGCCCGGTCCGCTGCGGCGGCCAGACTTTCACCATCCGGAAAAAATACCTGGGCAATGACGCCCTGGTGGAGCGGTGCATCATCACCCTGGCGGGCAACCGGGGCCTGATGCTGGTGGGAGAGCCCGGCACCGCCAAGACCATGCTGTCCGAGCTGCTGTCGGCGGCCATCAGCGGATGCAGCACCAACACCGTCCAGGGCACCGCCGGCACCACCGAGGACATGATCAAATACAGCTGGAACTACGCCCTGCTGCTGGCCAACGGCCCCAGCCGGGAAGCGCTGGTGCCCGCGCCCCTCTATGTGGGGATGGAAAAGGGGATTCTCACCCGGTTTGAGGAGATCACCCGCACCCCCGCCGAGGTGCAGGACAGCCTGATAAGCGTTTTGAGCGACAAGGTGCTGAACATCCCCGAGCTGGGGGATGAGGGCCTGCTGTTTGCCCGGCCCGGCTTCAACGTCATCGGCACCGCCAACACCCGGGACAAGGGCGTCAACGAGATGTCCAGCGCCCTCAAGCGCCGGTTCAACTTTGAGACTGTCCAGCCGGTGCGGGACGTGGCCCTGGAAAAACAGATCATCCTCAACGAGGTGGGAGCCCTGGCCGAGGCCGCCGGCATCCATCAGCCCCTGGACGAGGAGGCCGCCGAACTGCTGGCCACCACCTACCACGAACTGCGGGAGGGCATCTCGGCAGAGGGGCAGCGGATCGAAAAGCCCGGCGCCGTCATGAGCACCGCCGAGGCCATCTCGGTCTACTACCAGACCATGATGACCGCCTGGTACTACGGGGACGGCCATATGGACGAGAGCTGCCTGGTGGAAAACCTGGTGGGCGCCGTCGCCAAGGAGTCCCGGGAGGATATGGACAAGATCGCGGACTACTTCTCCACGGTGGTCCGGGACAAAGCACGACGGGAGGGCGGAGCATGGACGCGCTATTATCAGGCGAGAGGCAAACTGAAGTAATCCCGTTTTCCCTGGAGGATGCGGTGGTGTACTATCCGGTGCGCCACCACAGCCCGGTCTGCGCCTGGCATCTGGAACAGGTGATCGCCCGGTACAACCCCGCCTGCATCCTGGTGGAGGGCCCCGAAAACGCCAACGACCTGATCCCGGTCCTCACCGACCCCGACACCGCCGCCCCGGTGGCCCTTTATTACGCCTACCGGGACGACGCCGGGTTGCTGTCCAAAGAGGAGGGGGAGCCGGAGAGCTGCCGGTGCTATTATCCCTTTCTGGATCATTCCCCCGAGCTGGCAGCCCTGCGGGCCGCCGCATCCCGGGGCATCCCGGCGGCCTTCATCGACCTGCCCTATGCCGAGATCCTGCTGGCCACCCAGGCGGCCCGGGGCCTGCGGACCCGGGAGGAAAAACAGAGCTACGCCAGCGACCAGTACCTGGCCCACAACCGCTTTCAGGAGCGGCTGTGCGAAAAGGCCGGCCTGCGCAGCTTTGAGGAGTTCTGGGAGAAATATTTCGAGACGGCGGGGCTGGACCTGAGCGACGAGGCCTTTGTCCGCCAGATGAACACCTACTGTTTCCTCTCCCGCCAGAACACCCCCGCGGTGGAACTGGAGGAGGACGGCTGTCTGGCCCGGGAGGCCCACATGGCCCGCCGGATTCAGGAGGCCGCCGCCCGGTATGACCGGGTGCTGGTGGTGGCGGGCGGGTTCCATATCTGGGGCCTGCTGCACCCCGGTCAGGAGCCGTCCCGGCCCGCCCTGCCGGCGTCGGCCCACGCCGTCTATCCCATGCGCTATACCATGCCGGCCGCCGACGCCCTGGCGGGCTACGCCAGCGGCATGCCGTCCCCCGGCTTTTACGCCAGCGTGTGGACGGCCCTCCACGGCGACCGGCCCCGGCAGGCCTGGACCGACACGGTGCTGGATTATCTGGTGCGGACCGGCCGGCGGCTGCGGAAGGACGGGACCCTCATCTCCGCCTTTGATGAAACCTGCGCCTTTCAGCAGGCCCAGATGCTGGCCCAGCTGCGGGACAAGCCCGCCCCCGGCCTGTACGAGCTTCAGGACGCAGTCCTGAGCAATTTTGTGAAGGGCGAGGCCAGCTTGTCCGGGATGGAACCTCTCCGGGTGCTGCGGCAGCTGACCACCGGCCAGGCCGTGGGCCGGCTGTGCAGCGGCGCCCTAGTGCCGCCCCTGGCCCGGGACTTCGACAGCCAGTGCAGGAGCTTCCGCCTCCGGCTGGAAGGCGCGGCCCAGCAGGAAATCACCCTGGCCATCTTTTCGGAGGAACGCCACCGGGCCATCAGCCGGTTTTTCCATCAGACCGTCTTTTTGGACTGCGGCTTTGCCCAGCGGAAGAAAGGCCCCGACCTTCTCCGCCGCCGGGACCGCAACCTGATCCGGGAAGTGTGGGAATACCGCTGGACCGCCGCCGTGGATGCGGCCCTCATTGAACACGCCGTGTCGGGCGCCACCATGCGGGAGGCCTGCTCCACCGAGCTGCGGGGCCGGATGGCTGCCGCCGCCCGGGCCGAACAGGGAGCGGACCTGCTGGTGCAGGGCTTTTTGATGGGAATTGGGGACCTGGCCGACCAGCTGGCCGGCCGGATGGATGAACTACTCATCGCCGACGGCGATTTTGCCTCCCTGTGCGCCGCCTGTGCCTCCCTCACCACCTTGGAGGAATGGCAGGACCAATATGGCGAGCGGGGCGGCTACGATTATCCGGCCCTGCTGCGCCGGTGCTTTGCCCGGGTGCTGCAGATGCTGCCCCAGATGAACACGGTGGACGACCACAACGTCCAGAAGGTGCAGCAGGCCTGCATCCTGCTGTACCAGGTGACGGGGCGGGAGGCCTTTGCCGACCAGCGCCCTGCCCTGCTGGAAGCCTTTGAGCGGCTGGTGGGCCAGAACCCCATCCATCCCGCCCTCCATGGGGCGGCGCTGGGCCTGCTCTACGGCGCCCGGCCCGCCTGGAAACAAACCATCGACGGGGTGGTGCGGGGCTACCTGCAGGGCACCCGGGCCATGATGCTGCAGTCGGCGGCCTTTTTGCAGGGATTGTTCTCCACCGCCCGGGACTTGCTGCTGGTGGACGACGGCTTTCTGCGCCAGATCGACGCCCTGCTGGTAGGGCTGGAAGAGGAAGATTTCATCGCCCTGCTGCCCGAGCTGCGGCTGGCGTTCAGTTATTTTGTGCCCATGGAGACCGACCGCATCGCCCGGCGGGCGGCGGAACTCCACGGGGCCAGAGGGGCTGACCTGCGCCGCGGCGCGGTGGACCCCGCCGACTATGCCCGGGCCGAGGCGCTGGACGCCTGGGCGGCTGCCCGTCTGGACGGGCCGGAAGGAGAGGATGACCCATGATGACCGACGGCGCCGCCCTCAACCGCTGGCGGCTGATCCTGGGCAAAAACGCCGGCCAACAGCTGGAGCTGGACACCTCCCGGCTGGCCCGGATGGACGACGCGCTGGACTTCCTCTATGGCCGGGAGGCCGGAGAGGACGTCAGGGACCGGGACCCCCAGGGCGGCCATGGGTCCAGTCAGCTGACGGTGGCCCGGTGGCTCAGCGAGGTGCGCCAGCTGTTCCCCCAGGAGACGGCGGAAATTTTGCAGCGCCACGCCCTGGACCGGTATCAGCTCACCGAGCTGCTGGCCGACCGGGAAGTGCTGGAAAAGATGGAGCCCAACCAGGCTTTGCTGGAGACGGTCCTGAGCCTGAAACATATGATGCGGGGCCCGGTGCTGGACACCGCCCGGCGGATCGTCCGGCGGGTGGTGGAGCAGATGACCGAGAAGATGCGCAGCGAAATCCAGCGCTCGGCTCTGGGCAAGCTGGACCGCACCAGCCGCAGCTCGGTCCGGTCTTTGCGGAATCTGGACATTCAGCGCACCATCCGCAAAAACCTGGCCCACTATGACACCGAAAACCGCCGCCTCATGCTGGAACAGGTCTATTTCAACGGCCGGGTCAAGCGCTATAACCCCTGGCGGGTGATTCTGGCGGTGGACGAGAGCGGCTCCATGATGCCCAGCATCATCCACAGCGCCGTCATGGCGGGGATTTTTGCCGCCCTGCCCATGCTGGATACCCGGCTGGTGATCTTTGACACCCAGGTGGTGGACCTGAGCGGCTATGTGGAAGACCCGGTGGAAACCCTCATGAGCGTTCAGCTGGGGGGCGGCACCGACATTGCCGGGGCGCTGCGGTACTGTGAATCTCTGATTACCATGCCCCACCGGACCATGGTGGTGCTGGTCAGCGACCTGTGCGAGGGCAACTCCCGGCAGAATCTCTACGGCGTCTGCCGGGATATCCTGGAGAGCGGGGCCAAACTGGTGGCTCTGACCGCTCTGGACGAAAATGCCGCCCCCGCCTATGACCGGTCCACCGCCCAGGCGCTGGCCGGGATGGGGGCTTATGTAGGGGCCATGACGCCGGCACGGCTGGCGGATTTCATGGCCGATGTGATGCGGGAATGAGGGGGGATCTGTCGTGAAGTTACCGGGCCCGCTGGCCGCCGCCCTGGCGGCTGCGGATGACAATTACCTGATCGGCCTGTGCAACAAGGGCACCGTCAACCGGGCCAAAAAAGACCTGGCCGCCCTGGCGGAACCCTCGGTCGCCGTGACGGAGGAGGGGGCCCAGGTCCAGATGGGGGACGTCACCTGCCAGATCTGCGCCCCGCTGGGGGAGAGCCGGTGCTCCTGCCCCAGCAGCGGCATCTGCCGCCACCGGATCACCGCCATTCTCTGGCTGAAACAGCAGGCCCAAGGGGAGGAAACCGCCCCTAGCCCCGCGGCCGAGCCCGCGAAACCCACCTTTGAGACCCTGCGGGCCTATCCGGCGGACAAGCTGGCAAAGCAGCTGGGCCCCAAGCGTCTGGCGGCCGCTCTGTTCCGCCAGCGCAGCGGGACGGGCCCCTCCATAGAGGAAACCTCGGTGGTGACGGTGGAAATGCCCTGGATTCCCGCCGCTGTGCGGCTGCTGGACCCTCTGGAACACAGCACCTGCACCTGTCACAGCAAGACCTTTTGCATCCACAAGGCCGAGGCCCTGCTCTACTGGCAGATGAGCCGGAACATTCTGGACCCGGCGGCCCTGGAAGCCGCCCGACCCCCGGAGGAGGAACTGGACCTGGAAGCGGTCCGGGGCGTCTGCCAGGCGGTGCAGCAGACCCTGGCCGCCCAGATGGCCACCGGCCTGAGCCGGATGCCCGCCGGCGTCTGCGAGACGGTGGAGCGGATGGCAGCCCTCTGCCATACCGCCCGGCTCCCGGCCCTGGAACGGGCCCTGCGGGGCGTTCACGGGGAATATCGGGCCTACTTTGCCCGGTCGGCCTCCTACCGGGACACCGCCCTCCTGATGCGGCTGAGCCGGGCGTTCCGGCTGGCGGCGGCCCTGGAAACCGCCGACCCCAAAGCCGCCCTGGACCGGGCGGGCCGCTTCCGGGACGACTACGAGGCGGTGGGGGACCTGGAACTGTATCTGCTGGGCCAGCGGGATTTCGATGGCCGCAGCGGCTACGCCGGCACCATCTATTATTTCTGGGAGCGGCAGGAACAGCGGTTTTACACCTACGCCGATGTCCGGCCCACCTTTTATGAGGGCAAGGCGCGCCGCCGCACCGCCGCCGTTCCATGGGGGCTGCCCTGCACCCTGGGACAGGCCTGGAACTGCGGCCTGAACCTGTCGGGGGCGAAGGCCTCCCGGGACCGGGCCCTCTCGGCCACCGAACAGTGCCGGGCCGTCCTGCTGGGCCGCCAGAACCCCGACCGGGTCATCCCGGCCAAGGCGGTCTGTACCGACTTTGAATGGCTGCTGCGGGAGCGCAGCGGTCCCCATGACCCCGAGGTGGAGCGGCTGGCGGTGGTCCGCCCGGCCCGGTGCCTGCCTCAGGACTACGACCAGGTCCGCCAGGTGTTTTCCATCCGGCTGGTGGACGGGGCAGGACGGGACCTCTTTCTGGAGGTGCGCTACAAAAAAGAGGAGGAAAAGGTGGTGGAGGCGCTGGAACAGCTGGCCCGCCGGCTTCGTCGGAAACCGGATTTCCGGCCGGTGTTCTTTGGGCTGATCTACCGGGAGGAAGACCGGCTCAAGCTCTACCCCATTGAATATTTCGCCGAGTGGGAGGAGTGCCTATGACCCAACTGCTGGATGAGCTGGAACGGGCTGTGACCGACCTTTTGCAGTCGGGGCTGGATACCGGCGGCCCCGCCGCCTGTGCCCGGCTGCGGACGCTGGCGGTCCGGTGTGAGGACGCCGGACTGCACACCGGGGCGGCGCTGGCCCGGGAGCTGGAAACCGCTCTGGAGGCCCGCCCCCACGCTCTGGAAAAAGACAATTTGACCCCGGCGGCCTGTATCTGCCGGCTGGCCCGCTATCTGGAACTGTGCCGGGAAAAGGCACAGGAGGACGCCATCGTCCGGCGCTGGCAGGCCCGGGGACAGGATTCGCAGGACACCCAGAAACCAGGAGGGAACCTATGAACACCTTGCAAGCACAGAAAAAGGCCAAACTGGACCGGCTGCTGTCCAAATTGCAGCTCACCCCCGCCAACCGGGCCCTGGCCGAGGAATACCTGACGGCGGAACAGCGGGACGACAGCCTGCTGCAGCGGGCCGAGGAAGAGGATTTCCATGAGGTCAGCTGGGAGGTGCGGGGAGAGGCGGTGGACTACGCCAACGATCTGCGCAGCTGGGACAACCCCGACCCCCTGGCCCGGCTGATCAAGCTGTACTGGGCCATGGGCAAGAGCACCGCGGTGTTTTTGCTGGAGCGCAGCAGCGATTCCAAGACCGGCCGGGAGGAACAGAAACTCCGGACCGAGCTGCTGGGCAAGCCGGCGGCGGTGGCGCTGGAGGCGGAACGGGTGGTCTGGTATGAGCCGGGGTACCGGGATTTGGAGTGGTTTTATGCCCTGGCGGCCAGCGAGCCCGAAATCCTGGAACAGGCCCAGGCTCTGGCCGGAGGCCACCGGGACAATTACAAGGTGATGCTGGCGGGCATTCTGGTGGCGGTGCAGCAGGGGAGCAAGCTGAGCCTGTTCCAGAAGCTGGTGGGCGCAAAACAGCCCCTGGTGGCCCGGCAAATCCAGCTGATCCACCGCAACAACCTGGAAACCATGGCCGCCGCCCTGCCCAAACTGTCCGACAAGGACCGCCAGGCCCTGGCGGAATACCTGGAAAAGGGCGATCTGAACGCCCCCAAGCCGGCCCTGTCGGCGGGGTGGGCCAATGCCGCCAATCCCAGCGCCGCCCTGGCCGCCCGCGGGGCCGAAACTTACCTGGCCGGCCTGCTGGGCACCGCCTCCTTCCTGGGGGCGGAACAGGACCCCCGGCTGCGGTGTGCGCTGCGGATGTATCTGGGCCTCAACCCTGCGGCGGTGCTCCAGAACATCCTGCGGGGGGTGTCCCAGCATGTGATGCTGGACCAGAAAGACCGCCTGAACCATCTGCTGGAGGACCTGCCCGGCGGCGATGTCACCATGCTGATCTTCCTGACCATGCTGCCCACCTGGGACGGCCGCAACAGCTTCTATAAAGTGGTGGCCCGCCAGTGCCGCAATGGACTCAAGCAGGCGCTGGATTTGGCCGACGCCCAGCAGTATGTCCGCCTCACCGATATGATGCCGGGCGCCGGCGCCGTGGACCGGGACCAGCGGAACAAGATCAACACCCTGCTGTCCAAGTACATCCAGAACGGCGCCAGCGCCATGACCCAATACCTGGAAGGCACCGGCAGCCTGAAGGACAGCGCCGTCCGGCTGGCCGGCGTCACGGTGCAGCCCTATGTTTATCCGTCCCAGGCGGCCCAGCTGGTGGAACGGTACGTCAAGGCCGCCGGCTGGGATGAATTTGCCTGCCGGTGCGCCACGGTCTTTGGCCTGGTGTTTGAGGGGTCGGGGATGAACCATCTGCTGCACAGCGACCAGGACGTGGCCCGTCTGGCGGCCGCCCTGCAGGAGCAGGAACTGCCTCTGGGGGAGATTCTGCGGATCTTTGGGTACTTCTGCGATGGCTGCTACGACGAGCGCCGCAAGACCACCACCCGGAACACCCTCTACAAAAATTTCAGCAAGCCGGTCTATCTGGAGGACCTGTGCGCCGCCGCCCTCAACAGCGGCGTCTTTGGGCGGTATGTGGCCCTCTCGGCGCTGGATGACCTGACGGCTTCCCCCGAGTGCGGCTCCCGGGCCAAAGAGGGGCTGCTGGCCGGCGCGGGCGATTCCTCCAAGCAGATTCAGGAGCTGATGGTGGCCCTGCTCACCAGCCATCCCGACTGGACCGGGGAGGTGACCGGCCTGCTGCGGAGCAAAAAGGCCGCCGAGCGGCTGATCGCGGTGCGGGCCGCCGCCAAGATGGGGGAGACCATCCACCCCGCCCTGGAGGAAGCTCTGGAAAAGGAAAAGAGCGCCAAGGTGGCCGACGCCATCCGCGGCGCCCTGGGCCAGGCCTCGGCTCCTGCGGAGCAGGCCGCCGCCCTGACCATCGACGAGAAGGCTGCCCAGATTTTGAAGGGCGGCAAAAAGCGGAAAGTCCAGTGGGTGCTGGATCACCCCCTGCCCGAACTGCACCTGCAGGACGAGGCCCGCACCCCGGTGAGCGAGGACCGGCGGGCGGCGTTGCTGGTGGCTTACAGTGAGCTGGGCCGGATTGGCCGCAGCGAAACCGCCGCCCTGCTGGCCGAAGGCATCGACCCGGCGGATCTGGCCGCCCTGGCGGGGGAGGTCTATGAGATTTGGCTGGCCGCCGGAGCCCAGAGCAAGACCAAGTGGGTGCTGGCCTTTGCGGCGGCCTTTGGCGGGGCCGCCATGACCCCGCGGCTGAGCCACGCCATCAACGAGTGGCCCCAGCAGTCCCGCGGCGCTATTGCCTGCGACGCCGTCACCGCCCTGGCCCTCAGCAATGACCCCGCCGCCCTGCTGGTGGTGGACTCCATCTCCCGCAAATTCAAGTTCCGCCAGGTGAAGGCCGCGGCGGCCGCCGCCCTGGACAACGCCGCCCGGGAGCTGGGCATCACCGCCGAAGAACTGGCCGACCGGATTGTCCCCGACCTGGGCTTTGGGGCCGACGGCAAGCGGGTCTTTGACTACGGTCCCCGGAGCTTTACGGTGCGGCTGACCCCCACCCTGGAGATGGAAATCACCAACGACGCCGGCAAGACGGTGAAAAACCTGCCCGCCCCCGGCAAGACCGACGACCCCGAAAAAGCCGAGGCCGCCTACAACGAATTCAAGACCATGAAAAAGCAGATCCGCACCACCGTGACGGCCCAGAAGGCCCGTCTGGAGGCGGCGCTGTCGGTGCTGCGCTGCTGGAGCAGCGACGCATGGAAGGCCCTCTTTGTGGGCAATCCCATTATGCACCAGTTTGCCATGAGTCTCATCTGGGGCGTGTACCAGGATGGAACACTGCAGGAGACCTTCCGCTATATGGAGGACGGCTCCTTCAACACGGTGGACGAGGAAGAATACACCCTGCCCGACGACGCCCGGATCGGTCTGGCCCACCCGGTGGAGATGGACCGGGAGACCCTGGACGCCTGGAAACAGCAGCTGGAGGACTACGAGATCACCCAGAGCATTCCCCAGCTGGACCGCCCGGTGTTCCAGCTGGAACCCGGCCAGGAACAGGCCCGGACCCTGGACCGCTTCGGCGGCAAGAAGCTCAACGGCCTGTCCCTGTCGGGCAAGCTGCTGGGCCTGGGCTGGTACCGCGGCAGCGTCCAGGACGCCGGCGGTTACTACACCTTCTACCGGGAGGACCCCGGCCTGGGCATGGGGGTGGAGCTGGAATTCTCGGGCTGCTTTGTGGGAGACGAAAACGAGACGGTCACCGTCTACGAGGCGACCTTCTACCGTCAGGGCACCGTCCAGCGGGGCAGCTACTGCTACGACACCTCCAAACCGGAAAACATCTTCGCCCTGGGGGAGGTTCCCGCCCGCTATTACAGCGAGGTGGTGTACCAGCTGGACAAGGCCACCGCTTCCAGCACCGAGACCGACCCCGATTGGAGAAAAAAGAACCGCTGACCCTTTAAAAGAATTTCAAACCGTATAGAAGCAAAAAATGATACAGAGAGTCTCTGGACGAAACGCAAAACGGCGTGCACAGGGGGCCGAGGGGCGCCTGACCCGGTCCGGCGGCGCCTGCCCGCAGGGGCCGGCACCGAAAAGGGAAGGGCAGCCCCAACCCCCTGAAAACCTATCCTGAAAGTATAAAGCGCACACAGTATGCCCCTGGGGCCTGACGGCCCCGGGGGCTTTGGCGCGAAGATGCGTCCAAAATGGGATTGGAATATCAGTGAAAGAAAAATTTTGATTTTTTGGGATTTTCACTTGACAAAGTCAAATGAATCCAGTATACTTGATCTCGTCAAGTATGGGAAAGGAGCGGACCCATGTTCAACACACTTGCCTATTTTTCCTCCGTGCTGTACCGGGATTTTACGGCCTACACCAGTGAAAAGCTGGAAAAGCTCGGTCTGCATTTTGGACTGTTGTTCTTCCTGATTTACGTGGGAAAGCACCCGGGTGCTACGCCCTCGGACTTGACCCAGACGCTGCATCTGGACTGGGGCCATTCGCAGCGCTGCATCACCAAACTGGTGGAGAGCGGCTTCCTCACCAAAGAAAAGGTTGGCCGGCGCTATCACCTGCATCTGACCGAGAAGGGACAGGAGGCGTTTGAAGTCAGCCACCAGGTCTTTTTCGACTGGGACGCCCAGCGCCTGGAGGCCCTGACCGACGAGGAGCGCCAGACCCTGTTCGCCCTGATGCGCAAGGTAGCCCGCCGCCCGGAACCCGCACCCCACCCCGCCGCAGAGTGCACCAACTCTGCCGGGCAGGCCGGAGAATAAAACGGACCGTTCTCCGGCGGCCCATGGGCGCTTTCCGCGCCCTTAACACGTCATACCCGCCGTTGATACCTCTTTCATGGATAGGAGACTCTGAAAATGAAGAAAGCATCGAAAATCTGGCTCTGGATCGCCCTGGTCCTCTGCGTCTGCACCACCTGCCTCAACCTGTCGGAGGGCCGCTGGCTGTCGGTGGCCATCGCCGTCGTTTCCATCGCAGGCCTGTGCCTGCTGCTGTTCCGCCAGCAGAAGCTGGGCTTCCTGATCATGTGCGTCTGCGCCGTGGGTTCGTTTGTGGTGGGCTCGGTCCAGAACTTCGCCGATCTGGGCGCCGTCAGCATCCTGATGTCCCTCATCGGCTCGGCCCTGGTGCCCGGCATCACCGGCCTGTTTATCAAGAGCCAGTGGAACGAGCTGAACTGATCTGAATCAACCTTCCCCCGCATGGCCTGCGTGTCCCTTTCTTTCCGCGCAGGCTGCATGCTAGATAAAGCCCCCGCCTTTTTCCTGCAAAAGGCGGGGGGTTCTTTTTTGTCCGTTTTTGGGCATAAAAATACCGCCGCAGACGGCCCGGGGCCGGTGCGGCGGCGTGGGGAAGCGCGTCCTTCCGGGAGCCGCAGAGTTACTGCAGCTTCTCCAGGATTTCCTCGACGCTGATGCCGTTGGTGATGAGTTTCTGGACGGCTGTGTCAATCTCGGCCTTCCGGGCTTCCTGGGTGGCTTTTGCCTCCTCGGCGGCCTGCTTGGCCTCCAGCTTGGCGACCACCTTCTCGAGGGATTTTACGGCGGATTTCTTGCTCTTGAGCTGGGCTTTCAGCTCGGTGATCTGGCCGTTGATGTCGGCAATCTCACCGTTCAGCTGCTCCATCTCTGCATTCTTTTCTGCGAGAGCTGCTGCGTAATCCGCTGCACGGTGGCCTTTGATCGCTTTCACCTTGTTTTTGCTTCCCTTGGGTCTGGGCATAATACGTTTCCTCCCAACAATATAAATTCTTTTGGTATTTCTGAGTATAACATGAACCATATTCCGGTGCAATATTTTTGTGTCGAAAAATAGATTTTCACAAAAATTTTATTGCGTAAACCCAGGAGCCGTTATCTTATGCGAAATATAAAGAAACGGCCCGCTTTTTGGCGCGGCAAAACAAGCGCTCTGCGCCCAAAAACGACCCGGAACCCGCCGCCGGACAGGGCCGAACCGGGGGATAAAATCCAGGCCGGACCAAAAGCAAAAAAATAGAATACATCGCCCAAAAATCCAAACGGTTTTTGCTCTGCGCATTACCCCGCCCGGGCCGGGAATGGCGGAAACCCGGGGCCCGGTCCGGGCCCGGAAAAACGGATTTTTGCCGGAACGGGGAGGGGCGGAATCATTTTTTACAAAATGCTTACCCAATTTGTGGCTCCGGCAACAAATTGGCCATGATTTTGCCATACCGCGGAAAGAATGGAGCGCTATACTAGGTCTGGTCTGCCGGGCGCGCCGAATCAGCCCGAGGGACCTGTTTCACAAATCAAGATCCTGACATGAGACCGCATGCAGAAAGGATTGTACGCAGATGAAAACAGAGCCAAAACATAAACGACGTATATGAATCCCGCTGCTGATTCTGGCGGCGGTGATTTTGCTGATTGCCGCCCTGGTGCCGGTGGTGGTGCCGGCGGTGGGCAAGTGGTTCACCGACCAGGAGGGCGAAGTCCGGGACGGCTGGGCCGTGGACGTGGGCGACCTGGTGGGCGTGGACGAGGCCGAACAAATCGAAATCCGCACCGCCCCCGTGGAGTCCAGCATCACCGTGATGCAGCTGGTTCCGGTGGAGGTGGAAGAGGAAGGCTTTACATACTACGACATCGACGTCCAGCAGCGCATCCGCCGGATGGTGGACCGGGGGCAGCAGATGTCGGTCGATGGCTACACCTGGACCGCCGAAACCCCCATGGCCTTTTTGAACCCCTTCGGCACCGGTTCCAACGGGCTGTATCTGTATTTTGAGACCGACCTGCCCACCCGGGTGGAATACACCATCCATGTGGACGACGAGCGAATCCCCGATTTCACCGCCACCGCCGCCGACAGCTCGGGGGAGGAATATTCCACCGTCCATGAATTCCAGATGATCGGCCTGGTACCCGGCGAGACCAACGAGGTCACCATGACCATCCGGGGCAAGTGGGGGAACGTCCGTCAGCGGGTGCGGTTTACCATCGAGATGCCCGACCCCTATTCCGGCTACGACACCCTGCTGGAGGTCACCGACGGCACCAGCACCGCCGCCCAGGACGAGGGCCTGTTCACCATGATGCGCACCAACGGCTATCTGGGCTATGGCTTCCTGTACGACGACAGCGGCGTCATGCGCTATGAGATGGAGCTGGAAGGCTTCGGAATGGACCGCATCCTCACCTATGGGGATGAGATCGTCACCTGTGTTTCGGCCAACAAGCTGGCCCGGATCAACGGTCTGGGCGAGGTAACCCAGGTGTATCCCCTGGGGGACTATGAGCTCCACCACGATATCAACTACGGCCAGGACCACACGGTGGTGGCCCTGGCCGAAAAGACCGACGCGGTGGACGTGGAGGACATCGTCCTGGAGATCGACCTGGACACCGGCGAAGTCACCGAACTGCTGGACTTCAAGGACCTGATGGGCTCCTACCACGATGAGACCCGGCCCATCAAGGGCACCGACCCCTTCTTCTGGCAGGTGGGGGAGCAGGACTGGATTCACCTGAACACCATCCAGTACCTGCCTGAAAGCGACAGCCTGGTGGTCTCCTCCCGGGAGACGTCCACTGTCATCTGCGTAAAGGACGTCCACACCACCCCCGCCATCGACTGGATGTGCGGCGACCCCGATTTCTGGGAGGGCACCGAATATGCCCAGTACTGCCTGGAGCCGGCGAATGACTTCACCTGGCAGTACGGCCAGCACAGCGTGGAATATGCCGAGGGCGAGGAGCCGGGCATCTGCTACCTGCGGATGTACAACAACAACTATTGGGCCCTGTCCTCCCGGGACGACTACACCCCCGACCTGGACGAAGGGGTGAACACCGAGCTCTACGGCGGCGACGGGGACAACAGCTATACCTACGTCTACCGCATCGACACCAACGCCGGTACGGTGGAACTGGTGGAGTCCTTCCCGGTGCCCTATTCCAGCATCGTGTCCAACTCCACCCTGAATACGGATACCGGCCACTGGACCGTCAACAGCGGCGTGGCCATGGTGTTCGGCGAGTACGACGCCGACGGCGTCCTGATCCGCCAGTACAGCTACGACTGCACCATGCAGGGCTACCGCACCTTCAAATACGATTACAAGGGCTTCTGGTTCCAGTAACTAGTCATGACCCCCGGCAAAGCCGGGGGCTTGAGGAAGCCCTAGAAGGGCATAATACGGACAAAGCCCCTCAAGGGGCCGCGAAACAATCGGCCAACTGCATTGCTGGCTCATGGCGGCC
>NZ_NFHK01000023.1:0-41007 GCF_002161315.1 Faecalibacterium sp. An77 | reverse complement strand
ATCCCTTGAAGACTACAAGGTAGATAGGCACAATGTGTAAGTGGAGTGATCCATTCAGCAAGAGTGTACTAATAGATCGAGGGCTTGACCAGGTTGAAAGCACTTGTACTCTGATTGCATGGCGCAGATTATTATTCAGTTCTGAAGGCACGTCCTTCCAAAAGAGAATAGAGAGATTGTTCAGACGCAAATCTGAACAGCCGGTGTCGATGACGGTGAGGTCCCACCTGTTCCCATTCCGAACACAGAAGTTAAGCTCACTTGTGCCGAAGATAGTTGGCTGGACACGGCCTGTGAAAATAGGTAGATGCCGGCTTCTCTCATCCATCAGAATATTGAAACCGTATTCTGATGGTCATGCACCTCTAGCTCAGTTGGTAGAGCAACTGACTCTTAATCAGTGGGCCCAGGGTTCGAGTCCCTGGAGGTGCACCAACGAAACATCCATTTAGGCTTTGGCTTGAATGGATGTTTTTTGTTTATTCTTTTGCAAAATATACAGGGAGGCAACGATGACGGCCAAATATTACGAGGCATACGACCTGCGCTACAAGCAGATTCATCAGCAGCACCTGCAATGGGCCAGCGATACGCCTTCTCCGATTGTGGGAGAGGTTCTCGGCCGGTATCCTCTCCCGGAAGGGGCCAAAATTCTGGAGATTGGCTGCGGAGAGGGCCGGGATGCTCTGGATCTTCTGCGCCGGGGGCTGGATGTGCTGGCGACTGATGTTTCACCCGAAGCGGTTGCATTCTGTCAGCAGAAAGCCCCGGATTTTGAAGAACATTTTCAGGTGCTGGACTGCATTGCGGGAACCATGGAGGAAACCTTTGATTTCATCTATGCCGTGGCCGTACTCCATATGCTGGTGTTGGAGGAGGACCGGCAGGCTTTCTATCGGTTTATCCAGAGCCATTTGAAACCCCAGGGATTGGCATTGATCTGTACCATGGGTGATGGTGAGACGGAGGCCCAAAGCGATATTCGGACGGCCTTTGAGCCGCAGGAACGGGTTCACCAGGGAACAGGGAAAACCGTGCGGATTGCGGGGACATCCTGCCGGATGGTGGGCATGGATGCCTTTCAGAAGGAATTGACCCGAAACCGCCTTGCGGTGGTGGAAACGGGGCTGACGGCCTGTCCGCCGGACTTTTCCCGGATGCTGTATGCAGTCGTGCGGAGAGACTGACACGAAAAAAGCCGGCCCGAAGGCCGGCATGGTGCAAAAGCGAGTTGCTCCTCATCCCATCATCTGAACAAACATGGCGCACAGAGGCAGGGCCGCAATGGACAACAGGGTGGACAAGACCACCAGTCCGGCGGCCAGCTGCTCGCTGTAGCGGTACTGGATAGCGAGAACCGAGGTGAGGGCCGCGCAGGGACAGGCTTCCAGCAGGATCACCACCGCCCCTACCATGCCGCCGGTGCCGGTGAGGAGGCAGAAAAGGAAGGATGCCGCGGGAATAATCAGCATCCGGATCAGAATGGCGTGCCAAAGCTGAAAGCTGCGGATGACCGGCCGCAGGTCGCTGGTGGCGATGATGATGCCGGTGATCAGCATGGAAAGCGGCGTGTTCATGCCGGCCAGGAGACTGATGGGCTGGGCGATCAGGTAGGGGACCGGGATTTGACCCAGATAGAGCACCAGACCCACCGCCACCGCCAGAAGGGCGGGCTTTTTGATGAGTTCCACCACAAGGTTGCGCTTGGCGGCGCCGCTGCTGCGGTCCACCAGGGCAATGCCGGCGGTCCAGATGAGCAGATTGAAAAAGGTGTTGAAGATGCTGGCATAGAGCATCCCCTCGGCCCCAAACAGGGCGTTGATGAGGGGAAAACCCATGTAGCCCGCATTGGAGAAGGTCATGGCAAAGCGGAGAATGGGCTGGTCTGGGCCGGTCTTTTTGCGGGTGGACAGCAGGGCAATGCAGAGACCGATCACCAGTACCGCCGCGCTGGCAAAGGCGGTGCGGACCAGATTGGACAGGATCTCGGGGTCAAACTCAATGAGATATGAGTTGATGATCATGGCCGGGACCACCAGGTTCACCAGCAGACTGGAAAAGCCCTGGCGCGCTTCGGCATTCAACAGCCTGCCGCGCACCGCGAGATAGCCCGTCAGAATCAGCAGGAACATCATCAGCACCTGTTGGGCTGTGATGGCGACAAGATTTCCTTCGTTCATGGCAAAATCCTTCGTTGTTCGATGTAAAATGGCATGAGAATCTTTTCCTATTATACGTGAAAGGGCCCGCCCCCGCAAGACAAAGGCCGGCCCGGACAAACCAAAAAATAAAAGACGAAAAATTGCATTTTACCTATTGACATCTGACAGCTTTTGCGCTATAATAACCGAGTCGGAAGTCAAGAGCGACACGCCGACAACAAAATATGGCCCGTTGGTCAAGCGGTTAAGACAGAGGCCTCTCACGCCTTTAACATCGGTTCGATTCCGGTACGGGTCACCAACATATAAAACGGCCGTGTGCCGTTTTATATATATGCCTCTTTAGCTCAGTCGGTTAGAGCACCTGACTGTTAATCAGGGTGTCGCCTGTTCGAGTCAGGCAAGAGGCGCCAAAGAGCGATGGATGAAAATCCATCGCTTTTTTGTTTTGTTTCGAAAGGGCCCCGGGCCACAGCGCCAGATAAAAATTCCTCCGCCTCTCCCGCCTCAAAACGACTTGTATCCAAGATGGAACTTTCCAAACTATAGAAAATAAAGCAAAAATGGAAAATCTTGAAATCGGGTCTTGACACCGGGGGGGTATGGTATTATAGGCACACAAAGGAAAGGACCTTCCTTTGAACCTGTTTTGGGTCTCTATCTTTTTACACCATTAAGGAGGAAAAATTCATTATGAAACTCAAGAAGATTGCTTCTCTGATGCTCGCTGGCGTTATGGCTGTCAGCATGCTGGCTGGCTGCTCTGGCAACAACACCGATGACAACAAGGGTGAGGGCGAGACCTCGACCGCTACCAGCTACTCCACCGAGCTGCGCACCGCTATGACTGGCGCTGCAAAGGAGCGTGTGACTGCTGTAGCAAACAGCAAGCTGGATTCTGCTCTGGAACAGAATGTCAAAAAGTACTTTGTAATCACTGATTACGCTGATATCACCAATATTGACGCAGTTCAGGTTGATCTTGATGATGAGAATGCTGTCATCTACAATAACCTGGTTAAGTCCATGAATGCAGAGAAGGGTATTGTGGCTGCGCTGGATGATGATAACACCAAGACCACCACAGCTGTGAACCTGTATGTTGTCAATGCTACTACCAGCGATGAGTATGCTTTGGAGCAGATTGCAGGAATGATTGGTATTGTGGACCTGCCGAAAACTTCTGCAGATACCAACTACAAGTATACTTATGACATCTCTGCAAGCATTGTGACCAAGACTGTGACTTCCTCTGTCGTCCAGGGCGTGGAGACTGGTGTCAAGTACATTGCTGTTGCTGTCACCCAGAATGTGACCAAGGTTGTCTGATTTGACACGCATTCATGCTTATAACACCCCAGCAGCACCATGGCTGGGAGCTGATATAAGGGGCTTTTAAGCGAGAGACCGTTTAGAGGCTCGGGTAAATAACCCATCCGATGTGGCGACAAAGGGGAATGTCTAACCAATATTCCTTCTGTTGTTGATCGCACCAAAACAAAAGAACTTTTGCGTCACGAAAGATAGGGTCCCTCTGCGAGGGCCGGCTCTCACGAGCTGGCCCTCGCATTGTTTGTTATGAGGGAAACGTACAGAATAGAGAATGTACCCTGTGTCCAGAGCCCCGCCGGGGCGAGCCCGCAGGGCTGGGGGAAGAGAAAATCCCCGTTCCTTTTTACAGGAACGGGGATTTGTGTTTTTATGAAGCTCTGCTGTGGATCAGAAAATCAGGCGATGACAGACTTTGCATCGTACCGGGCCGCAGGCCGGGAGCCTTCCTAAAGAGGCTGAGACCTGACCGCCGGCAGGGCCTTGTGAAGTTCACAGCAGCTGCTGGTACCAGTTGAAAGGATGGAGGTTACTCGTGGGCGCGGGTGGCGATTTCGTCGCAGACCTTCTGGATGAAGGCATCCAGCTCCATGGTGGTGGTTTCGCCCTTGCGGTCACGGACCGAGACGTTGCCGGCCTCGGCTTCCTTGGCGCCCAGGACCAGCATATAGGGCACGCGGTCCACCTGCTGGGCCTCGCGGATCTTGTAGCCGATCTTCTCGTTGTCGCTGTCCAGAGCAACGCGGATGCCGGCGGCAACCAGCTTCTCGGTGACCTCGGTGGCGTAGTCCAGGGTCTTCTCCGAGACGGGCAGGACCTTGACCTGGGTGGGTGCCAGCCAGGTGGGGAAGCGGCCCTTGGTCTCCTCGATCAGGTAGGCCATGAAGCGGTCAATGGAGCCCAGGATGGCGCGATGCAGGACCACGGGGGTCTTCTCGGTGCCGTCGCTGTCCACGTAGGTCAGGTGGAACTTGGCCGGCAGGCAGAAGTCCAGCTGGCAGGTGGACAGGGTGTACTCGGCGCCCACGGCGGGACGGACGTTGACGTCCAGCTTGGGACCATAGAAGGCAGCCTCGCCGATCTCCTCGGTGAAGTTGATGCCCAGCTCGGTCAGAACCTCGCGCAGAGCGGTCTCGGCGTGATCCCACATGGCGTCATCGTCGTGGTACTTCTTCTTGTCGGCGGGGTCGCGCAGGGACAGCACGCAGCGGTAGTCGGTGATGCCGAAGTCCTTGTACACCTCGAAAATCAGGTCGCAGACGGCGGCCACTTCGCTCTTGATCTGGCTGGGGGTCACGAACAGGTGGGCGTCGTTCTGGCAGAAGTGACGGCCGCGCTCGATGCCCTTCAGGGTGCCGCTGGACTCATACCGGAAATCGTGGGCGATTTCGCCGATGCGGATGGGCAGCTGGCGGTAGGAATGGGGCCGGTTGGCGTAGATCATCATGTGGTGGGGGCAGTTCATGGGACGCAGGACATAGCTCTCGCCCTCCATCTCCATGGCGGGGAACATGTTCTCACGGTAGTGATCCCAGTGGCCGGAGGTCTTGTACAGGTTGACGGTGCCGACGCAGGGGGTCATGACGTGCTGATAGCCCCGGGCGCGCTCCTTGGCCTTGATATAGTTCTCCAGCTCCTGCCAGACGGTGTAGCCGTTGGGCAGGAACATGGGCAGGCCGCGGCCCACCAGGTCGTCGGTCATGAACAGGCCCATTTCCTTGCCGATGCGGCGGTGATCCCGGGCGCGGGCTTCTTCCTGCTGCTTCTCCCAGGCTTCCAGCTCCTCCTGGGTGCGGAAGGCGACGCCGTTGATGCGGGTGAGCATCTTGTTGTCCTTGTCGCCCTTCCAGTAGGCGCCCGACTGCTGGGTGATCTTGAAGGCCTTCAGGGCCTTGGTGTAGGTCAGGTGGGGGCCGACGCACATATCAATGTACTCGCCCTGCTGATAGAAGCTGATGGTGGCATCCTCGGGCAGATCGCCGATGTGCTCCACCTTGAACTTCTCCTGACGGTCCTCCATCAGCTTGATGGCCTCGGGACGGGGCAGGATGAAGGCCTTGATGGGCAGGTTCTCCTTGACGATCTTCCGCATCTCTTTCTCGATGGCGGCCAGATCCTCGTCGGTCAGCTTGGTGTCGCCCAGGTCCACGTCGTAGTAGAAGCCGTTCTCGGTGGCGGGGCCATAGCCGAAGTCAGCCTCGGGGTACAGGCGCTTGATGGCCTGTGCCATGATGTGGGCGGCGGTGTGGCGCAAAACGTGCAGTTCCTGGTCCTGCGGGCACTCAGCAACGGTGCCGTCATTGTAAATGATCTTCATCGCAGTATTCCTTTCTCCAAATAGGGTTTGCATGGAAAATAAAAAAGCGCTTCATCCCGCAGAACGTATGCACGGGATGAAGCGCCGGTCATTCTTTGCCGGGAACGCTCCACGGTTCCACCCGAATTGCGCCGCCCAGGGGGCTGTGCCTCTCGATGTGCTGTAACGGGCACACCCGGCAGAGGTTCGCCTCTGCACTCCGCGGTGGTAGGGGGCGGGCTGCGCCAGGCTGCTTGCAGCACGCCGCATCGCTGCGGCGGCAGCCCTCTCTCAGGCGTCGCGGTTCTGCCCCTGTTTGTCCGCATCCGAGAGGGCGCCGGGGCCCTCTCACGCTTGGCCAGGATGAAACTGAGAAGATTGTAGCACACCTGCGGCAAAAATGCAAGCGGGCGGGGCAAAAACCTGTCTGCCCCAGCAAAACAGCCCCCGCCCTGTCGGAGGCTGGGGGCGGAGGCTGCTCTGCTTTCTGCATCTGGTAAAAGGAAAGAAAAAGAAGAAGGAGAACGCCCGCGCACCGTAACCCTTGCGGCAGGGGCCGCCTCTCAGAGAGCCCTCTATTCTCCCCGAAAAGCGGAAGGCGCCGGGCCGCGAAAACAAAAAGACGCTGACAGACTCCAGTCCGTCAGCGCCTTTGCTTTCGACGATGTCAGTATAGCTCGCTTTGTGCGAAATGTCAAGAACGGGCGCGGCGTTTTGGGACGTTTCACAGCGTCGCCAAAAGGCGGCCCCTGCTTTTCGCCAAAATGCCCAAGCCGGTCACTGGGCTTCCCGCTGGTCGGGATCGTCGGAACGGTCCATCCCGGCGGACTCGCCGGCAGAGCCGGGTTTCCAGGGCCAGAAGGGACTGGACTCCAGTTCCGCCCGGCGCTCGGCCCGGCGTTCGTCGCGCTTGGCCTCGGCCCGCTCGGCCCGCTCCGAGCGCATTTCCACCCGCAGCAGTATGCTCATCAGAGCGCGGGAACCAAAGGTTGCCACCAGCAGAAGGACGGCGTCCAGGCTGGGCAGCAGGATGGTCTTGGAGACCTCGGCCGCCATCAGGAACTCCAGCGCCGTAATCAGGCCGGTGCTCATCTCCAGGTGATAGTCGTAGTCGTCGTGGAACAAAACCACCCGCAGATAGTGGTAGGTGGTGCGCAGCAGGCTGACCACGATGATGAGCAGGCCGATCAACTCGGCGATGCCGGAAATCAGAGGGACAGAGACGGCCAGGGCGGTCTCCATCCCGGAGTCCATTTGTTCAAAGAGTTGCAGCATGGGTTAGCGGTTATCCTTTCTGGGTGTGGGGTGGAATCGGAGGGTCAGAGGCTCAGTCCAGCAGGGTCTTGACGTAGTCGGCCAGCTCCTGATCCTTGCAGGCGGGGAAGAACAGCTCGCTGAAGTGTTCGCCGGCCACAGCGCCCTTGACCAGAGCGGGGTCCAGGTCCTTCAGGCAGTCGATCAGGGGCTTGAAGTTGTTGGCGCGGACGCCGTCCAGGATGATCTTGTTCCGCTGCTCGGGCTCACGGCGCTCCTTGGGATAACCCTGGCCGTGGCCGAAGCCGAACAGCTTCTCGAAGATGTACTCCAGGTTCAGCTCGCCGCCCCAGCCGAAGCCCTTGGCGAAGGGCAGAGCCACCGCGTTGCCGTCGTTGACGTGGGCAAAGGTGTAAGCGTCCACGGGATCCTCCACGTGGCCGCAGATGACGCCGGGGAAGCTGTTCAGGGCCAGCATGGCGCCCTCGCCGGTGCCGCAGCCAGTGATGACATAGTCGGCGGCGCCGCTGTTCAGCAGGATGGCGGCCAGGATGCCGTTCTGAACGTAGGTCAGCTGGGCGGCATCGTCGGCGGCGTACATGCCGTAGTTGACCACCTCATGGCCCATGGGCTCCACCACCTTCTTGAGGGCGGCGAGGATGATGCCGTTCTTGGCGGCCTGGCTGTTTTCGTTGATGAGTGCGATTTTCATAGGGATGAACCTCCATTTCCCGGCGCTGTCCACTCCCGGGACGGCGCGGCTTTTTTCCTGCGTCCCAGTGTACCGGTTTTGGACAGGAAAGTCAATGCCATGCATCCAACAAACAAAAAGCGCCGCTGCAAAGGCAGATGCAGCGGCGTGGTTTGGGGGTCATTCGGCCTGTACCATGCAGTCAAAACCGGTGCAGTCGGGCTGGCACCAGGCAGCGTGGCGGCGCCGGCGGGCATGCCGTCCGGCGGGCTGGCCCTGATAGGGACAGTCGTAGGAAACGGCACAGCAGCCGGCAGCGCGGTGGCAGCATCCGCCGTCGATGCCGGCCAGGTTTTCCGCCCCGATGGGGGCGCAGTGGGCAGGCAGATGAAGGACCGAAGATTTCATGGAACATCCCTCCTTGGGTCTACTCTGACTCTATTATAATGGACCGCAGACCGGCCCTGCAAGGCGTCCGCCGTGGAAAAACAGATGAAATAAATTGCACCCATCAAACGTGTAGATGCAGGCGGCTCATGGATGAACGGGCCGCCCGGCGGCCCGGCGCGAAAATCGAAAAAAGGACGTATCAAATGAAAAATTCTGGGTGTTGATTGACACAATCTGCCCCCTGTGATAGAATCAAACCATACCGAGACGTATGCCGCGGCAGCTTTTTCGGGCTGCAGGGCCGGTGTAACATAAGAAACGTGAAGGAGGACATCCTATGTCTTGCAAAATCTCCCGCAGAAACTTTATGAGGTGCGCCGGCATAGGCGCCCTGGCTTTGGCCTCGTCCAGCCTCCTGGGCGGCTGCACCAAGTTTGACGCCGAGTATGGCCTGGGAGAGACCGTCACCTGGACCGACAAAAATGGCGGCACGGTTTCCATGAAGATTGCCGAGGCCTGGGAGGTCACCGCCTCCAACCACACCGATGTGGCATCCAACTATCAGCTGAAGGTGGACGACGGCCAGCGCTATGTCTATCTCCGGATCGAGATGACCAACACCACCGACGCCGACATCGAGCTGTACAACAAGCGCTACAGCTTCGACTGGTTCGAGACCAAGTACACCGACGAAAAGGTGCGGGATTACTTCTACCGCTGGGAGAAGAACGCCGAGGAAACCAGCGAGTATCCCACTTATCCCAACGCCAACCGGATGGTGAAGGCTCCCGCTGTCATCTGGGGCTACAACAACGGCATGTACCTGAACGACGGCAAGTTCGGCGCCGTCTGCTACACCGGTTCGGCAGGCCAGCCCCGCAAGGAGAATACATACGCCAAAGTCCCCAAGGGCGCTTCCCACATTGACTGCATCGGCCAGATCACCGAGAACCTCCAGACCCTGCGGATTGTCTACCGCCTGGAGAACAAGGAAGTCAACTTCGTCATCTATCCCAATCAGCTCACCTGATGAAGGCGGAACCGGCCCCTGAGGGTCCGGTTTCCCGGGAAAATCAAAAGGGAATACAAAAAGAAAAGCTGCGGCAGGGCCAAAACCCTGCGGCAGCTTTTTTGGTATTCAGGACTGGGATTCGTCGTCGTCCTTCCGGCGCAGGCGCTCCCGCAGAGCGTCCAGGGAGAGGTGACGGCGGCCGTGGCGCATCCGGGGGAAGGCATGGAGCAGACGGCCCGCGCCAAAGAAGGAGCCGTGCTGCATCTGGGCCCGCATCTGGGCCTGCATTTCCTCCGAACGGGCTTCCAGCTCGGCCCGCAGGTCTTCCAGCTGGAGCAGCTCGGCGGCTCGGTCGGTGGCCCGCTCCATGGTGCCGGCGGCAGCCAGACGGGCCGCTTCGGCGGCCTCCATGGCGTTCAGACGGGCCAGCTCGCCGGCCCGGCGGGCGGCCTCGATGGCCTCGTCCGCCTTGTCACGGGCGGCACGGGAGGTGCGGCGGATCTCCTTGGCCGACAGCTTTTCGCCCGCGGTCCGCAGCTCGGCCTGGGCCAGCTTGATCTGGAGACGGCTCTCGTCCAGCTTCTGGTCGGCGTCCAGGGCGGTGGAGCCGATCAGGTCGGTCATCACATCGCTGATGTCGTGGATGCCGTCCGCAATCCGCTCCAGGGCTTCCAGCTCCTCCGCCAGGCCGGTGGCGGTGATGGTGGTGACCACCAGGTCCACGCCGTACAGGATGTACAGCAGGGCAATGATGATCCACCCTGCGGTGGTGGGCACCATGCCCACCAGGGCGGCAATGGTGGGATGGACCAGCTTCATCATAAAGACGGCGCCCAGGCCCCAGTAGAGGGAGAATTCCAGGCAGATATAGCCGCCCAGGTTGAAGGGCCGGTCGGTGTAGTCCCACCAGCGGGTGTGATAGATCTTATACAGCAGCCAGCCGCCCGCCAGCTCGATGGCGCTGGGAATGATGACGCCTCCGATGAACAGCAGGATATTGTTGTTCAGCAGCGGGGTCAGGAAAAACAGCATGGTCAGCATTCCGAAGCCGTAGATGGGACAGACCGGGCCGTTCAGAAAGCCGCGGTTGACCAGCTTTCCGGTGGTGACGGCGGCATAGGCCACCTCCAGCCCCCAGCCCAGGAAAGAGTAAATCAGGAAATACGCTGCGATTTGATACAAGGTGAATCCAAAGATCATAAGACAGCCTCTCAAAAAAGCCGGTTATTCCTCGCTGCCGGAGGCAGGGGCTTCGGCGTCGTCCTCGTCCTGGCCGCCGCGGCGCTTGGGTTCCACCCAGGTGACGCTGTCGTCGCCGGGGATTTTGCGGGCGATCAGGGCTTTGATGTTGATGCCCATTTCGGTGAACATCCCCTCGTGCTCGGTGCGGATGTTCCAGGCCGGCTCGTTCTCGTGGAGATCGTAAGTCTGCCAGGTGATTTCGTAGCCCGCCGCAGGGAAGTAGGCCAGGCTGTCCCGGAACAGGTCATCGTCGTCGGTCTTGAAATAGATTTCCCCGCCGTCCACCAGAAAATCCCGGTACTGGATCAGCTGCCGGGGATGGGTCAGGCGGTGCTTGTTGGAGGAAGCGTTTTTGCTCCAGGGGTTGCAGAAGTTGATGTAGATCCGGCTGACGGTGTCCTCGGGGGTAAACAGATTGCGAATCCGCTCGATGTCGGCGCTCATAATCCGCACGTTGTCGATGGGACGGTTGACGGCGGCGTAGGCCGCCTCGATTTTCCGCTTGGCCAGAATCAGCACCTTGTCGGTGATGTCGATGCCCAGATAGTTGTTTTCGGGGTGGGCGGCGGCCAGCTGGGAGATAAAGCCGCCCTTGCCGCAGCCCAGCTCCAGCACCAGGGGCAGATCCGGGTTGGCGAACTGGTTGTGCCACTGGCCCTGCAGGTGGAAGGGGTCATGGATGTGGAAGTCGGCGGCGAGCAGCTCGGCCCGCGCGTAGGGCTTGAAACGCATGCGCATAGGGTTATACTCCTTGTTTTATGGATTGATGATTTTACGAATGGGCTGCATTCTGCAGGAAGGCGGCCACTTCTTCCGGCCCGGCGGAACAGCTGCCCTGGCAGATGCCGGGCTTTCCGCCGCCCCGTCCGCCGCAGGCGGCGTTGAGGGCCTTGGTGAGGGGACGGACGTCCCCGTCCCGGCGGGCCAGACAGTAGCCGCAGCCCTTGTCGGTGGGGGTGAGGGCGGCGCACAGGCCGTCGGTGGCTTCGGTGAGCCGTACCGCCAGCCGGTGGAGCCCGTCGGGGTCCAGACCGGCCACCGTCCGGATGGCGTCCTCGTGGGGGCCCACCGCCCCGGCCAGCGCGTCAAAGAGCTGGCCGCACAGGCCGTACTGGGTGTACTTGAGGGCGGTGAGTTCGGCGTGAACCCGGCGGACGGCGTTGGCCGTCTCGGCGGGCTTGGCGCTCAGCAGGGCCACAATGGTGCTCTGGCGGTCCTGCATGGCCTGGACTTCGGCCAGGGCCCGGCCGCCGCAGACCACCGACAGCCGCATCCCGCCCTTGTAATGTTCCGCTGCCAGAATCTTGATGAGACCCACCTGGCCGGTGGTGGCGGTGTGGGTGCCGCAGCAGGCGCAGACGTCGGCTCCGGGAATGGTGACAATCCGCACCTGGCCTTCGATCTCCTTTTTGCTGCGGTAGGTCATGTGGGCCAGCTCCTCCCGGCTGGGATAGCTGATCTGGACCGGCAGGTCCCGCCAGACAAAGCGGTTGGCCTCCGCCTCGGCCTGGCGCAGCCCTTCAGGGCTGATGGGGACGCTGGTGTCCATCCGCACCGCCTCGCTGCCGATGTGAAAGCCTACATTCTCGGCCCCAAACAGACGGTGCAGGGTTCCGGACAGGATGTGTTCGCCGGTGTGCTGCTGCATCTTGTCAAACCGCCACTCCCAGTCAATTTGCTGATGGACGGGAACCCCGGCCTTGGCGTCAGGGGGCAGGAGGGACACAGTGTGCCAGATGATGCCCTCTTTTTCGTGGACGTCGGTCACCGGCAGGGCGGTGCCGTCGGGCAGGGTCAGGGTACCCCGGTCGGCGGGCTGGCCGCCTCCCTCGGGATAAAAGACGGTGCCGGTCATGGCAATGCGGCCCCCGCCCTCGGCCAGAGGCTCGGCGGCCTCAATCAGGGTGTCCGCCTCGGCGCGGCAGGGGTCGGCTTCGTAAAAACGTTCGGTTGGGTGCATGATGGATTTCCTCTCTCTGAACAGCGGGAAACGGCAGACAAAAACCAATGGGCGCGAAGCGCTGTCATTTAGGTCAAATAGCCCGTTTAGGGCTATTATACCATGTCCGCCAAAGCGGACAAAAACAAATCCGCGCATCGCGCGCACTTCTCGGTCAAATGGCTGCTTTTGCAGCCGTTATACCATGTCCGCCAAAGCGGACAAAAACAAATCCGCGCATCGCGCGCACTTCTCGGTCAAATGGCTGCTCTTGCAGCCGTTATACCGTGTCTGCGAAAGCAGACAAAAACCAATGGGCGCGAAGCGCTGTCATTTAGGTCAAATAGCCCGTTTAGGGCTATTATACCACGATTTTTGCCTGTGGAAAATAGTTACCGGTTGTGATATCATAAAATAGACAGGGCCGCGCATAAAAGGGCGGCACGTTTGAAAAAAGAGAGGAACGGAACATGCGTGAAAGTGGAATTTTGATGCCGATTTCCAGCCTGCCCGGCCCCTACGGGATCGGCTGCTTCGGCGCAGAGGCTGTGAAGTTTGTGGATTTTCTGGCGGCGGCAGGCCAGAGCATCTGGCAGATTCTGCCCCTCAGCCCCACCGGCTACGGGGACAGTCCCTATCAGAGCTGTTCGGCCTTTGCCGGCAACCCCTATTTCATCGACCTGGAAGCCCTGCAGGCCGAGGGCCTGCTCACAAAAGAGCAGCTGGAGGAAGCCGACTGGGGCGAGGACCCCTGCGTGGTGGACTACGGCGCCCTGTACAACAGCCGCTATGAGCTCCTGCGGGCCGCCTATAAGGCATGGCAGGCCAAGTGCGTCGGCCTCCATGGCTGCGAGACGTACTACCCCGACGACTATTACGCCTTCACCCTGACCCAGGAAGACTGGCTGGACGACTACGCCCTGTACATGGCCCTCAAGTCGGAGCAGAAGATGAAGCCCTGGACCGAGTGGCCCCGGGAATACCGTCTGCGGGACGCCGAGGCCATCCGCCGCTACGCCGCCGAAAACCAGGATGAGATCGGCTTCTGGAAGTTCCTCCAGTATGAATTCAGCAAGCAGTGGAGCAAGCTGAAAGCCTACGCCAACGCCAAGGGCATCAAGATTCTGGGCGATATGCCCATCTACGTCTCGGCCGACTCGGTGGACGCCTGGGTGGGCGGCAGCCTCTTTGAGCTGGACGGCGAGGGCCGGTTTGCCCGGGTGGCCGGATGCCCGCCGGACTACTTTGCCGCCGACGGCCAGCTGTGGGGCAACCCCCTCTATGACTGGGACTATCACCGCAAGACCGGGTTTGCCTGGTGGATCAAGCGGGTGCGCTACGCCACCTCGATTTATGACCTGGTGCGGATTGACCACTTCCGCGGGTTCGATACCTATTGGGCCATCCCGGCTTCCAGCGCCACCGCCAAGACCGGCAAGTGGGAGCAGGGCCCCGGCATGGAGCTGTTCCACGCCCTGGAGAACGCCCTGGGCCAGCTGCCCATCATCGCGGAGGACCTGGGCGATCTGACCGACAGCGTCCGCCAGCTTCTGGCCGACAGCGGCTTCCCCGGCATGAAGGTGCTGCAGTTTGCCTTCACCGGCGGAGACAATGAATACCTGCCCTACAACCACATCAAGAACTGCGTGGTGTACCCCGGCACCCACGACAACACCACCATCACCGACTGGTGGGAAAACGTGGCCACCAAGACCGAAAAGCGGAACGCTGCCGCCTATCTGCACCTGACCAGCTACCTCAAGCCCACCGCGGCCCAGGCCGCCCTGGTGGAGCCCGCCGAGGCCCGTCAGGCCATTCTCCGGGCGGCCCTCAGCTCCCCGGCAGACCGGGCCATCATCGCCCTGTACGACTGGCTGGGCCTGGGCGCCGAGGCCCATCTGAACACCCCGGGCCGCCTGGGCGGCAACTGGGCATGGCGGGCCAAGAAAGGCTTTGACACCGCCGCCCTGGCCGAGCGAATCCGCCAGGAATGTGAGGTAAGCTGCCGTACCCGGGAGAATCTTTTAGCAGAATGACAAAATTTCCGCAATCCGGGGGGAAAGTTGCCCCCGCGGCTGGAAAATAGATCCAGTCCGTGATATAATTTACATATGCTGGTTATTTAGACAAGCTGGCAAATGGATGGGCAGAGGGCCCGTCTGAGGGAATATGCAGCCGCCTTGGAGCGTGGGGAGCAAAGCCGGACGGAGGGATTTTGCCGCCGCGGCCCATGAAGAAGGACCGGCGCATAGCGGGGGAAACAGCGATGAAAAAAGGATGTACGGTGCAGGACCTGCAAAGGTTGACCGAGGCTTTACAGATGGTCTTTGAGGACGTCAGCGTTGTTGCGCTGCCGCCCGAGTCCGAGGATCACTGGCAGGATGACGCCATGCAGGTGAGTTATGAGCAGGGGGGCGGCCAGGTGAGCTGTGTGCTCCGCCGCCGCGTCAAGGTGGATGAGGCCAGCTATGGCATCCAGATGAGCGCGCCTCTGGCGGGCAACACCCTGCCCGAGGACCGGATGACCGAGCGGGAGCGGGAACTGGTGCGGGAGGACCTCAACCGGGACTTCCTGACCGGCGCCTACAACCGCCGCTATGTGGAGACGGTGTTCAGCCCCCGGCTGGATGAAATCCTCCAGGCTGGCGGCCAGGCCGCCGCGGCGCTGGTGTCGCTGGACGAGGCCGACCGCCTGCGGTACGCCCACGGGCAGCCCTCTCTGGACCAGATCGTCTGCACCATCGTCAACCAGTGGAAAAAACACTACGACGTGCCCAACAGCCGGGTGGTCTGCCGCCTCCACGGCGGGATTCTCCTGATTGTCTGCGAGGGAATGACGGCGGCCCAGCTGGAGGAAGAAGTCCGGCAGCATTACGCCTCCATGCCCTGCAGCTGCATCGCCGGCACCGGCATGATGAGCCGGGTGGCCTTCACCCTGTCCATCGGCGTGGCGGGCACCTCTGAGCTGGCCGAGGGCCAGCGCAGCTGGGAGAACCTGTACCACCTGTGCGACAAGCGACTGTGTGCCGCAGTGTCCAGCGGCGGCAACTGCATCTGCGCCCGGGACTGAGATCAAACCTTTATCCGGCCGGAACGGCGTCTGCCCTCCGGCCGGATTTTTTGCACCCCCAAACCCACGGTATAAAAGCCTCCTTTTGGTACACACTAGGAACCAAAGTCCCCCCTTGCGGGGGCGTTCCCAGACCCAAAAGGAGGCTTTTTCGATGGAACACCAGAAAAACGACAACCTGAATATGCTGGAGGCGGTCATCCAGAACACCGAGATGGGCAAAAATACCCTGGCCCAGATCCTGCCCATGACCGACGATGCCCGGTTCCGTGCCGAACTGATTCGGGAGCGGAACGGCTACCAGGAGCTGAGCCAGGAGGCCCACAGCGACATGGAGGCCTGCGGCGGCCAGGCGCAGGGCCAGTCCGCCTTTGCCAAGATGAACACCAAAATGGGCATCAGCATGAAGACCCTCACCGACAAGTCCACCCGGAACCTGGCCGAGATGCTGTCCGAGGGCAGCAGCCAGGGCGTGATGGACTGCATCAAGTGCCAGAAGGATTATCCCAACGCCGCCCCCGGCACCAAACGGCTGATGCAGCGGCTCCAGGACTTTGAGGAGGACAACCGCATCAAGCTGGAACAGTTCCTGTAACAAGACCCAAAGAAAGGCGCAGCCTCCCGGTGTGGAAGGCTGCGCCTTTTGTCGTATGAATGATGGGGCGGGGGATTACAGCCGCTGGATCATGGAGGCCACAATCCGGGTGGCGGTGGCTACATATTCCGCAATGCTGAATTTCTTCACCACCAGAACCTCGTGGCCGTCCTCGTCGGCGTTGTCGCTCATGGCCCGCAGGATGACGCAGGGAACGTTGTTCTTGGCCGCAATCTGGCTGACGGCGGCGCCCTCCATCTCCACGCAGTCGGGGTCACACTTGGCGGCGATGGCCTCCTTGGAGGCGCTGTCCCCGATGAACAGATCGCCGGTGGCGATCTTGCCGGTGATGTACCGGACCCCGGCCTCGGCGCAGGCGGCTTCGGCCGCTGCAATCAGGGCGGGGTCGCCGTGGTATTCCTTCAGGTAGGGGGGATTCTGGCAGATCATGTCCAGCTGAGCGTCATGATACAGCACCGTTCCGCCGATGACCACGTCGCCGATGCCGATTTTGCTGGTCATGTTCCCGGCGATGCCCGAGAAGATGATCTGCTGGGCGGCGTATTTGGTAATCAGGACCTGGGTGGTGGCGGCGGCGTTGGCCTTGCCCATGCCGGCGCAGCAGACCACCACCTGGCGTCCGGCCAGGCTGCCGCAGTGATACTGCACGCCGCCGTAGTCCTCAACCTGTACGTCGGTCAGGCGGGCGCAGAGCTGGTCCACCTCGTCGGGCATGGCGCCCATAATGCCGATGACCATTGCGTCCACCTCCTTAGACGTTGAACAGGAACTCGATGACGTCCCCGTCCTCCACCACGTATTCCTTGCCCTCGGTGTGCTGCATGCCCTTGGCCTTGACGGCGGCATAGTCAAAGTTGTTGGCTTCCAGGTCGGCGTAGTGGATGACGCTGGCCCGGATGAAGCCCCGCTCAAAGTCGCTGTGGATCTTGCCGGCAGCCTGGGGAGCCTTGGTGCCGCGGCGGATGGTCCAGGCGCGGCATTCCTTCTTGCCGTCGGTCAGGAAGGAGATCAGGCCCAGCAGGTCATAGCTGGCGGTAATCAGGTTGTCCAGGCCGCTGGACTGGATGCCCATCTCGGCCAGGAAGGCTTTCTTTTCCTCGGGGCTGTAGTCGGCGATGTCCTCCTCGGTGCGGGCGCAGATGGGGATGACTTTGGCGCCCTCGGCGGCGGCCCGCTGGGCCACCAGGGGAACGTACTTGTTGTTCTCAATGCCCTCCATCAGGTCATCTTCGCCCACGTTGCAGGCGTACAGCACCGGCTTGGCGCTCAGCAGGCCCATCTCACGCAGGACGTTCTTCTGGTCGTCGCTGGTCTCGTCCCAGTCAAAGCTGCGGGCGGGCTTGCCCTCGGCCAGATGGGCGGCCAGCTGTTCCAGCCAGGCAGCCTCGGCGGCTGCGCCTTTGTTGTTGCCGCTCTTGGCGGCCTTGGCCATCCGGCCGGCCCGGTTCTGAACCACTTCCAGGTCGGACAGGATCAGCTCATAGTCGATGACGTCGATATCCGAGATGGGGTCCACGGCCTCGGCGCGGGTCACGTCCTCCACCACGTGGATGATATTGTCGTCGTCAAAGCAGCGCACCACATGGACCAGGGCGTCGCATTCCCGGATATGGCCCAGGAACTTGTTGCCCAGGCCGGCGCCCTGTGCAGCGCCCTTCACCAGGCCGGCGATATCCACGAACTCCACAATGGCGGGAGTCTTTTTGTTGGTCTGCCAGATTTCGGCCAGCTTGTCCAGCCGGCTGTCGGGCACCGCCACGATGCCGCTGTTGGGCTCGATGGTGCAGAAAGGATAGTTGGCGGCCTCGGCGTTGCGAGTCGAGGTGATGGCGTTGAACAGGGTGGACTTGCCCACGTTGGGCAGGCCGACGATACCTAATTTCATACGATAATGCTCCTTTATAGCAGGCTGCGCCGTCTGCGGCACAGCGCCGGATTTTGCGTTCCTCCTCATTATACTGAACCCTCGCCCCAAGCGCAACCTACTTTTTCGAGAAAAAGTAGGCAAAAGGCAGCTTTGGCTCGGCGCGTCCTGCGGACGAAACAGCCGAGCCGAAGCTGGCGCCGCGCTCCGATTTTTGCAAGCGCCCGCCGTGGCGCGCCGCAAAAATCGGCTAAGCGCAAGAGGATTCAATGGGTACCATACAGTTTCCGGGTCTCCGAAGGTTCCGCGGGGCCTTTACGTTCCGGCTCGCTCGTTACGTTTGTGCCTCTTGCGCTTAGCCGGTTTTTGCGGCGTGCCAAGAATGGCGCTTGCAAAAACCGGAGCGCAGCGCCAACGGCAGCTCCCTGTTTCATCCACCGGATGCGGTCGCTGCCGTTGCCTGCGCCCCGGTACGATGCAAACTCCGGTATGGCTTGATTGTACATTTCATGTTACTACCTGTTCACAGAAGAAAGTAAATCCGGGTCCGGTTAACCCCTGTATCATATTGTGCCGTTGGCTGCGCAGCCGAGGCGGAGCGGGGGCAGCGGTCTGTCTTTTACATGAGCGCGGCGGCGCCCGAAGCAAAAGCAGGGTGCCGCCACCCGGCTAAACGCAAGAGGAACAAACGCAACGCGTGAGCCGGAGCCCGGCCGCTGGGTAAAATCAGTCTATGAGGCAGTTTGCATCGTACCGTGCCGCAGGCACAAACGTAACGAGCGAGCCGGAGCGCAACGGCCCCGCGGAAGTGTCGGAGACCCGGAAAGTGTATGGTACCCAGTGAAGCTTTTTCACGAAAAAGCCGGAAAGTTCTTTATTTTGTCATATCTGTTCCGTATAATAAAGCTATATCGCAAAATGTAAAACGCAGGGGGAAGAAGATTTTGCGCGCTGCGCGCCCGCTGCGATGGGAATGGCTGGAGGAATATACCATGGCAAACGAAAAGATCCTCGTCGTGGACGATGACCAGAATATCTGTGAGCTGCTGCGGCTCTACCTGACCAAAGAGGGCTTCCAGGTCACCCTCGCCTCGGACGGTGAGGACGCCCTGGAGAAGTACGCCCAGATCAAGCCGGATATGGTTTTGCTGGATGTCATGATGCCCCGGCTGGACGGCTGGGAGGTCTGCCGCCGCATCCGCAAACAGGGCGATACCCCTGTGATTATGCTCACCGCCAAGGGCGAGACCTTCGATAAGGTTCTGGGCCTGGAGCTGGGCGCCGACGACTATATCGTCAAGCCCTTCGACAGCAAGGAAGTGGTGGCCCGCATCAAGGCGGTGCTGCGCCGGTGCGCCGGCGGCGCGGCGGCTGAAAAGCCGGTGGAAGGCGTGGTGGAGTTTGACAACCTCCGCCTGGATATGAACAGCTACGAGCTGAAGGTCAAGGGCAAGGTGGTGGAGGCTCCCCCCAAGGAACTGGAACTGCTGTACTGCCTGGCTTCCCACCCCAACCGGGTGTATACCCGGGACCAGCTGCTGGACGAGGTCTGGGGCTTTGAGTACTACGGCGACTCCCGCACCATCGACGTCCATGTCAAGCGCCTGCGTGAAAAGCTGGCCGGCGCTTCCGACAAGTGGGAGCTGAAAACCGTCTGGGGCGTGGGATATAAATTCGAGGTGCGTCAGTAATGCGCAAAAGCATATCGGTGGCTTTCTTCTCCACGGTGGCCACCCTGCTGATTCTGGCGGTGGCCGTTATGGGTCTGTCCCAGCTGGTCCTGTTCAGCAAGTATTTTGCTGAGGAGCGGTTTGATACCCTGGACGACGTGGGCAACCTGGCCGGCCGGACGGTGGGGTATTTCTGGGACGACCTGACCGAGAGCGAGAAGATGGAGAGCGTCGTGGGTCAGGTGGACCTGATCGGTGAGAGCGCCAACGTCTATATTTTCTTTACCGACACCGAGGGCAAGGTGGTTCTTGCTTCCAACAGCAACCACCTGACCCAGGAAAACATTCCCCCGGAGGTTCTGGCCAATGTGGCCGGGGCCGAGGAAGGGGTATACCACGAACTGGGCAAGATGAAGGGCTCCTTTGACGAGGAGTTCTATGTCTCGGCACGGCCGATTCTGAGCAATTCCGAGACCATGGGCTATATCTTTGTCTGTGCTTCGGGGCAGATGCTGGATGATTTTGTGGGGCGGTTCGCCTCCAACTTCCTCCTGTCGGCCTGCCTGATGCTGATTTGCGCCAGCGTCCTCACCATGTTCATGATGCGCAGCCTTACCGAGCCCCTGCACCGGATCAGCGAGGCCGCCCAGAAATTCGGCGGCGGTGACTTCTCGGTCCGGGTGGAGGACGTGGACGGCGACGGCGAAATCGCCGATCTGGCCCGCACCTTCAACACCATGGCCGCCAACCTGCAGCAGATTGACACCTCCCGGGGCCAGTTTATGGGCAACATCGCCCACGAGCTGCGCACCCCCATGACCACCATCAAGGGCTTCATCGACGGTATTCTGGATGGCACCATCCCGCCTGAGCTCCACAACCACTATTTGCAGCTGGTGTCCCAGGAGACGGGCCGTCTGGCCCGGCTGGTCCAGAATATGCTGGACCTGTCCAAGCTGGAGTCGGGAGAGTACCGGGTCAACGCCCGGATGTTCAACATCTGGGAAACCCTCACCGGGGTGGCCCTGTCCGCCGAACAGCGGATCAACGACGGCCAGATTGACCTGGAAGGCCTCACCATGGACGAGCGGGTGCTGGTGTACGCCGACCCCGACCTGATCTATCAGGTGGTGTATAACCTGCTGGACAACGCCATCAAGTTCACGCCTCCCGGCGGGGTGATCCGGTTCAACGTCGAAAAGCTGGGCCCCGAGGCCGAAATTTCCATCTGGAACAGCGGCCAGGGCATTGCCGAGGACGCGCTGCCCTTCGTATTTGAGCGATTCTATAAAGAGGACCAGTCCCGCGGTCTCCATGCCCGGGGCGCCGGGCTGGGCCTGCATATCTGCAAGGTGCTGGTGAATCTGGCCGGCGGACAGATTCGGGTGGAGAGCAAACAGGGCGAGTGGTGCCGGTTTGTCTTTACCCTGCCGGTGGAGGTGCCGGGCCGCGGCGATCTGCTGAAATTGTCCGACGACACCACCCAGGCCGGCCCCGCCCGGCCGGCGCAGTAATTCCGGGCCGGCGGATGGGCAGAGTGGACGGTCCGGCGCGAAATTTGGACCCTGTCCGGCGGGCTTTTTGGTCCGAAAACAGGGGATTTTGTGGAAAATCTGGGCATTTGATCCGATGAATTTACGTCATTTCCGTGAAAAAGACGGCGTCGGGTTTGATTTTTGTGTCGTTTTCGTGTACACTAAAATGTAAGCTGCGCATGGTGCGCCGCCAACGAAACGGAATACAAAAAACTGATACAACGGAGAGTAAACATACCATGGCGATCATCAGTCCATCGATTTTATCTGCCGACTTCTGCCGTCTGGGGGATGAGTGCCGCATGGCGCTGGAAGCCGGAGCCGAAATGCTCCACTTTGACGTAATGGACGGACACTTTGTGCCCAATATCAGCTTCGGCGTGCCGGTGCTGGCCAGCCTGCACCGGGGCATCCCCAGCGCTTTCTTTGACGTGCATCTGATGATCAGCCATCCGCTGTCCTATGTGGATGCCTTTGCCAAGGCGGGCGCCAGCCTCATCAACTTCCATCTGGAGGCCGAGGACGACCCGGCTGCTGTGCTGGACGCCATCGAGGCAGCGGGCTGCAAGGCCGGCATGACCATCAGCCCGGGCACCCCGGCTGAAAAGCTCTTCCCCTGGCTGGACCGGCTGGACCTGGTCCTGGTGATGGGTGTGGAGCCTGGCTTTGGCGGCCAGAAGTTCATGCCCTCGGCCCTGGATAAGCTGGCCGCCCTCAAGGCGGAGCGTCAGGCCCGGGGCCTGGAGTTCCTGCTGGAGGTGGACGGCGGCGTCAACGCCGAGACGGCTCCTCTGTGCACCAAAGCCGGTGCGGACGTGCTGGTGGCGGGCAGCGCCGTGTTTGCTGCGTCTGACCCGGCTGCTGTGGTGCAGGCCCTGGCGGCGGTGTAACTCCGTTCGGATGAGGATGACCAATGGAAGAAACAACAAGAAAAGAACAGGAGGCGGCGCTGGCCCAGACGGGCCGGTATTATAAGCACATCTGCTGGATGGCGCTGCCTCTTGTCTGCATGTCGGCCTATCTGTATGGGCCGCGGCCGGTCGTGATGTGCCTGGTGGCTCTCCTGACCGGCAATTTGTGCGACCGTCTGGTGGCGGTGCTGCGCCGCCGCGTGTACAGCGCCTCCGACTGGTCCAATGAGAGCTTTGCCCTCGTCATCGCCCTGCTGATGCCGGCGACGGTTAGCTGGTATGTGCTGGTGGTGGCGGTGGTGGCCGGCGTTCTGCTGGGCAAGGAAGCCTTTGGCGGCTACGGCAGCTACCCCTTTCATCCCGCGGCTGTGGGCTATGTGGTGGTGGCGGTGTCCTGGCCGGAACAGGTCTTTCTGTACCCCCAGCCCTACGCCAATATCCCCCTGTTTGACACCTCGGGGGTCAACCTGGTCAGCGGCATGAGCAATACCCTGCGCAACGGCGGCCTGCCCACCGTAGGGTCTTTGTCCCTGTTTCTGGGCGAGTTCGCCGCCCCGCTGGGCAGCGGCGCCGTCCTGATTCTGCTGGCCTGCGGGCTGTTCCTCTGCACCCAGAAAGATATCCGGCTGCCGGCTGCCCTGAGTTTCCTGGCGGCCTGCGCTGTGATTGTCTTTTTGTTCCCCCGCCAGGCCGATCTGGTCCACACCGCCGTGTGGGACAGCGTCTGGCAGCGTCTCAATCTGGTGAAATACGAACTGGTCAGCGGCGCCACCCTGTACAGTGCGGTGTTCCTGATCAGTGAGCCCTATACCTGCCCCCGGCGCAAACTGGGCCAGGTGCTGTATGGGGCTTTGCTGGGCTGCGTCAGTATGCTGTTCCGCTATGTGGGCGTGTACGAGACGGCGGTCTGCTTTGCCATCCTGATGATGAACGGCCTGGCCGGCTGGCTGGACCGCGTGGTGGAGCGGCTGTACCGCCTGCCTGAAAACCGGCGGGCCGGCGGGAAGGAGGCTGCCTTATGAAACAGAGCAAGGCGGAAGTCATCCTTCGTGACCCGGGCAAGTACGCCCATCACGACCGCATCTTTTTGAATAACCCGGTCATCATGCAGGGCATGGGCCTGGCCCCGGTGGTGGTGCTGGCCACCACCGGCCGCAACGCCCTGATGCTGGCGGTGGCGGTGGCTCTGCTGCTGACCCCCTCCCGCGTGGTGAGCTTTTTCCTCAGCAAGCTGGTGCCCCTGGAGGAGCACGCCAGCGAGGAGGAACTGCGTGCCAAACTGCTGCCCCGCGGCCTGATTTATTCCGGCACCGCGGCGGTCATGTATCTGCTGTTTTACCCTCTCATGAGCCGTCTGTTTGGGATGGAACTGCTGACCCTGGGCATCTATCTGCCCATGCTGGTGGTGGAACCCCTCATCATCTACCGCTACGGCCGCGTCCAGGAGACCCTGCGCAAGTCGGTGTCCAAAGGCCTGCGGGTGACGGTGGGCTATGCGGTGGTTCTGCTGCTGGTGGGCTGCGTCCGGGAATGGCTGGCCTCCGGCACCGTCTTTGGTTTTGCCGTGACGGCCAATACCGTGCTGCTGCCCCTGGCCTCCATGCCGGCGGGCGGATTCATCCTGCTGGGCGTTCTCAGCGCCATCTGGCGGGCCCTGGCGGCCCGGTATCGGGCATTCCTGGCCAATGAGGCCCGCAACCAGGTGATTGTCAACCATCAGAAGGAAGCGAGGGGAGAACCGTGAATACTGCCATCTTTGCACCGGCCGGCTCTCTTTCCGAGGCGCTGACCATCTTCTTTGGCTACGCCATGATGGCGGTTCTGGCCCAGAATGCTGTTTTTACCCGTGCGCTGGGCGTCTCCCGCCTGGTGCAGCTGGTGGGAGACGAGCGGACCAACAGCGTCCTGTTCGGTATCCTGCAGTGCATCACCCAGCTGCTGCTGGCCCCGCTGGCCTGGTATGTGGGCGGCGTGGCCGCGTCGTTTGGGCTGGGAGCAGCCTCCCGGCCTCTGGTCTATCTGGCCTGTATTGCGGTGGTCAGTGTGGCCGAAATGGTCTTTCTGCATCTGGTCAAGCTGCCCTGGCAGCGTCAGCTGCTGCGGATTCTGCCGCTGGCCTGCCTGAATACCTGTGTGCTGGGCACCCTGCTCCTGGGCCGGACCCAGAGCTTCAGCCTGCTGCAGTCCATGGGCTTTGGCCTGGGCAGCGGCGTGGGCTATCTGCTGGCGGTGCTGCTGGTGACGGAAGCCCAGAACCGCCTGCGCAGCCAGGCGATTCCCGCGGCTTTCCGCGGGATGCCCATTACCCTGATTTACATTGGCGTGCTGGCGCTGGCCATTTACGGCCTGACCGGCCACACCGTCATCCTGTAAACCGGGCCAAAGGCGTTTTCTGTTGGGGACACGGCCCGGAAACCGGGCTGGCTTTGAACGATATTTCACGAACGGTGGCAGGAAAAATTGTTTCCCGCCTGTAAGGGAAAGGTGAAGGAACCATGCCGAAAAGAAGGCGGAACAAAAAAGTCAAGCGGTATCACCGCAGCTTTTACAGCCGGGGAATGAAGATCAAGAAGGCCCTGGGCATCCTCGTGCTGGCCGTGGTGGTGCTGGGTGTGGCCTGGCTGGCCGCGCCCTATGTGTTGGACTGGGCCACCCATACCTGGTACACGGTGGTGCGGGACAGAGACCTGCCGTCCTCCTCCGAGGCGGCGTCTTCGGAGGCCTCGTCGGCCGTATCGTCCGAGGCTGCGTCCTCCTCGTCCCAGGCGGCCAGCTCGGCGGCTTCCTCGGAGGCGGCGTCTTCCCGGCCCGAGCCGGTGGACGGCACCGCCATTCGGGATGGCAGCTGGGCCACCGTCAGCCTGTCGGCGCTGGGGGATGAGGCATCCATCCGGGCCACCGCCCAGACCCTGGCCAGCCAGGGCGTGACCTATGCCCTGGTGCCCCTGAAAGACACCAACGGCTATATCTACTATGCGTCGGCGGTGCCGGCGGCCTCCGGCAGTGTGGCCGCCAGCGTGGTGGACTCTGCCCTCATCGCCTCCATCTTCAAGGAGGAGGGCCTGGTGCCGGTGGCCGGAGTGGCCGCCTTCCAGGACCCTGTGGCCAGCTACACCGACCGCTCCATGGCCATTCAGTACAGCGGCGACGGCAATTACCTCTGGCTGGATGCAGCCAATGCGGCCGCCGGCGGCAAGGCCTGGCTGAATCCCTATGCGGCTTCGGCCATCCAGTTTGTGGGAGATCTGGTGGAAGAACTGTACAACTGCGGCTTTGAACAGGTCTGCCTGTCGGCGGTGCAGTTCCCCCAGTCCACCTCCTCCAAACAGAGCTATGGCGAGACCGGCGGCGTGGGCCGCGACGGCCAGCTGGCGGCGGACATTGCCGCATGGGACGCCCGGTTTGCGGGGCGGGTCACCCTGTGGTACGAATACCCTGTGTCCAGCTGCACCGGCGTCAGCTCCACCCTGGGGGCTCTGCCCGCCCAGCTGGGAGTGAAGAATCTGGTCATCAGCCTGCCGGCCGGGGAAGCCCAGGACCCGGCCCAGCTGGCCCAGACCGTCGCCCAGATGAAAGAGCTGGGGGCTCAGTACGTTGTCGTGCGGGACAGCGAGACCGGGAGCTTTTATTGATCTGACCCACAGTTTGGGTCTTTTGTGAGAGGGAGGAACCGAATCATGGAAAAAACGTCCTGCTTTATGCCGGCCCATATCCTTCTGCCCGAGGCATCCGTGCCGCTGGGACAGTGGGGCTGCATTGCCTGTGACCAGTTTACCAGTGACCGGGACTATTGGGCCAGCGCCGAGGCGGCAGCCGCCGGCGGCCCCAGCACCCTGCGGATGATCCTGCCGGAGGTGTATCTGGGGGACAAGGACCAGCAGGCCCGGGTGGATGAAATCCACCGGACCATGGAAGAATACAGCCGCAGCGTCCTGACCCGGGCGGTGGACGGCTTTGTCTACGTAGAGCGGACCCTCCAGAGCGGCCGGGTCCGTCAGGGCCTGGTGGGCCGGGTGGACCTGGAGGCGTACAACTACCATCTGGGCAGCCTGTCCCTGATCCGGCCCAGTGAGCACACGGTGGAGGAGCGGATCCCGCCCCGGATGGCGGTCCGCCGCGGCGCCTGCCTGGAGACCCCCCATGTGATGATGCTGGCGGACGACCCCGATCAGCTGCTGATTGAGCCCATCGGCCGCCAGAAGGATCATCTGCGCCCCCTGTACGAAGGGGAGCTGATGCTGGGCGGCGGCCCGGTGGCCGGCTGGGCGGTGGAGGACCCCGCCCTGATCCAGCAGATCGAGGAGGCCATGGCGGTTCTGAGCAGCCAGGAGACCTTCCTGGCCAAGTATCCTGCGGCCCCCAATGACCGCCCCCTGGCCCTGGCCGTCGGGGACGGCAACCACTCCCTGGCCACCGCCAAGGCCTATTGGGAGGAAATCAAAAAGACCTTGACCCCCCAGCAGCGGGAAAATCATCCGGCCCGCTGGTGCCTGGCAGAGGTCTGCAATGTGCGGTCGGACGCGGTGGAAATCGAGCCGATCCACCGGGTTCTGTTCAACACCAGCTATGAGACGGTGCTGCTGAACCTGGTTACATGGAGCGATGAAAATATGGCAGGGGTCCGCTTCGGGGAGAACTTTGAACAGAAGCTCCGCCTGACCGGCCCGCAGGACGAGTGCGCCCTCAGCTTCGAGAACCCCACCGCCCCTCTGGGAGTGGGCACGGTGGACGAATTCGTGGAGTATTTCCTCGAAAACCACCCCGAGGCCCGGGTGGACTATGTCCACGATGAGGCCGCCGTCCGCTCCTTCTGCGCGAAGGAGGGGGCTGTGGGCCTGCTGCTGCCGCCCATGAAGAAAGGGGATATCTTCCGCGGCGTGGTGCTGGGCGGCGTGCTGCCCCGCAAGACCTTCAGCATGGGTCACGCCGAAGAAAAGCGGTACTACATGGAGTGCCGCCGCATCACCAAATAAACCATCCGACGGCCGGGCCCAGGGCCCGGGCCGGGATATCCCTGCCTGTGTCATGCCCGTACGCACTGTGCCGTCCGGGCATGACGGATTTTTCACCTGTTTTCCCACACGCAACCAAGGAGTAGAATGACATTTCAAGAACTGAATTTATCCAAACCCATCCTGCGGGCGGTCGCCCAGGCGGGCTATGAAAAGCCGTCTCCGATTCAGGCAAAGGCCATCCCGCCGGTGCTGAAAGGCCGGGATCTGATGGGCTGCGCCCAGACCGGCACCGGCAAGACGGCGGCTTTCGCCCTGCCCATGCTGGATCTGCTGTCGGCCCGGCCCGCCTCCAAACCGGGGTCCATCCGGGCCCTGATCCTGACCCCCACCCGGGAGCTGGCCCTCCAGATTGAGGAGAGCTTTGGCCAGTACGGCAAGTATCTGTCCCTCCGCCACACCGTGATTTTCGGCGGCGTGGGCCAGGCGCCCCAGGTGGAACAGCTCAAGAAAGGGGTGGACATTCTGGTGGCCTGCCCCGGCCGGCTCAACGATTTGATCGGCCAGGGGCATGTGGACCTGTCCGGGGTGGAGATTTTCGTCCTGGACGAGGCGGACCGGATGCTGGACATGGGCTTTGTCCACGACGTGAAAAAGGTCATCGCCAAGCTGCCGGCGCGGCGTCAGAACCTGATGTTCAGCGCCACCATGCCCACCGAAATTGAGCAGCTGGCCGCCACCATCCTGCGGGACCCCGCCTTTGTGAAGGTGGACCCGGTGTCCAGCACGGTGGACCGCATCCAGCAGAGCCTGTATTTTGTCTCCAAGGCGGACAAGCGCCGGCTGCTGCCCTGGCTGATTCAGAATCTGGAGCCCCCTGTCCGCAATGCGCTGGTGTTCAGCCGCACCAAACACGGGGCCGACCGCATCGCCCGGGACCTGACCAAGCAGGGAATCACCGCGGCGGCCATCCACGGCAACAAGAGCCAGAGCGCCCGGGTGGCAGCGCTGGAGGGCTTCAAGGCGGGCCGGACCAAGGTCCTGGTGGCCACCGACATCGCCGCCCGGGGCATCGACATCAGCGAATTGTCCCATGTGTTCAACTATGACCTGCCCGAGGTGCCGGAAACCTATGTGCACCGCATCGGGCGGACGGCCCGGGCCGGGGCGGACGGCACCGCCGTCAGTTTCTGCGCTCCCGAGGAGCGGGAGTACCTGGCGGGCATCGAAAAGCTGAACCGCAAGAAAATCCCGGTGGTGAGCGGACATCCCTGGGACAGCCCCCAGCCCCAGGAACCCCAGAAGGAACCCAAGGCGGCGCAGCCTGCCCGGCCGGTGAAGGTGCGGCAGGTGCAGCCCCTCAAGATAGAGAAAGAGGAGACCATCATGGACGAAACCAAAAAGACCGCTCCCCGCGCCAGCGAAGGCGGGGAGAAGCGTTCCCGTTCCCGGCGCGGCCGGCGGGACGGCGGCCGCGGCAAGCAGCCCGCCCAGGGCGGCCAGAATCCGCAGCAGCAGCCGAAATTTGACCCTCACTTCCTGACCGGCGCCGAGACGGCAGTTCTGCCGGCCAAGACGGTGGCGGCCTCGGGGGAGAAGCCCCGCACCGCCATCCAGCCCCAGAACCCCAATGGCCGCAGCGGCAAGGGCAACGCCCAGAACGCCCGGCCCCAGCGGGAAAAGCAGGCCGAGGGCCGCAAGGAGGACAAGGAGAGCCGTTCCAACCGGAACGCCTCCAAGGGCAATGAGGCACGCAGCGCCGAGCAGCGCCCTGCCCGCGGGGAGAAGGAGAACCGCCCCGCCGCCCAGCCCAAGGCGTCCGCCCCCAAGAACGCCCCCGCCGACCACGGCGCAGGCCGCAGCCAGAACAGCCGGAATAATTCCGGCCGGGCCCAGGCTTCCAGCCAGCCCAAGGGCCGCGGCAGCCGCAGCCACGAGAGCCGCAGCGACGACCCCGGCCTGGTGCTCATCAGCCGCCGGCCGCCCCAGCAGAAGTTCTCCAGCTTTGAGGAGTATATGGAGGCCCACGGCGGCGCCACGGCGCCCATCGAGGACCACAGCCAGGATTACTGAGAATAGAAAAAGCGCCCCGGCTCTGTTTGGACAGAGGGGGGCAGCGTGAGGATTCGAGGCAGATTGCGCGGAGGCTCCAGGCCGCCGCGGGTCTGCCTTGAATTTTGCTTTCCTGCACAAAAAGACCGGCATCCTTCGGGCAGAAGCCCAAGGGGTGCCGGTTTTTTGCAGGGTAAGGGGAAAGACGCGGACCTTATTTTCGGTCCGCAAAAGAGGAGCGGGTCAGGCGGCTCATCCGGTATTCCCGGGGGCTCTGGCCATAGTGGGCCCGGAAAAGGCGGTAGAAATAGCTGGTGTTTTCATACCCGACCTGGGCAATGATCTGCTGGATGGTCATGTCGCTGCGGCGCAGCATCCGGGCCGCCGTTTCCAGACGGTGCTTTTGCAGCAGTTCTTTGTAGGTTTTGCCGGTCTCGGCTCGGACACATTCGCTGACGTAGGCCAGCGAAACCTCATAAGTACGCGCCACATTCGAGAGGTTGGCCTCCCGATAGTTGTTGACGATTTCATCGAGGGCGGCGCGGACCAGCGCCTCTTTGTTCACCGTACCGCTCCGGCCGGGGCCTGTACGCAGGTCCTTCGCTTGTGGTTCAGTCATAGTTTCCTCCGATCGATGCAGAGCCTGGAGCTCTTTCGTTCACTCCAAATACGAAATAAGGACGAGCTTTATTGCAAAATTGCACGTATGGAAGAACTTTTACATCTTGGCAACAGGCAGGAAACAGATTGCTCATAATCTGTACAAAAATAAGGTCCTTTAGCCCTTCGAAGCGCAAAAAGCGGCCCGCCGCATGCGCGGCAGGCCGCCGGACCAGAGGGTCCGTTTTGAAAAAGATCAGAAGAGGTTCTCGTTTTTGTACAGGCCGGTGCGGGTGAACTGGACCCATTCGGCCACGTTGACGGCGTGGTCGGCGATCCGCTCCAGGTACTTAATGACCATCAGCAGATCCAGGGCGGCGTCCACCTGGCCGGGATTGGCCGCAATCTCCTCGGCCAGGGTCCGCTTGACGGCGTTGAAGTCGTAGTCCACCTCGTCGTCGTCGGCAATCACCTTCTGGGCGGCGTTCATGTCCTCGGCCTGGAAGGCAGCCAGGGCGTCCACCACCATCTTGTGGGCTTTCTGGCCCATCCGGATGGCGTCGCTGACGGCGGGGTCGCCAGCCTTGCGGGAGGTGAACAGGTGGGGCATGATCTCGGCGATGTCCGCAGCGTGATCGCCGATCCGCTCCAGGTCGGTGATGACCTTCATGGCGGCGGAGATCCGGCGCAGGTCCCCGGCCACCGGCTGCTGGCGGAGCAGCAGCACCATGCAGCGGTGCTCGATGTCGTGCTCCATCTCGTTGATCTGGCTGTCGTCCCGGATGATCTGGGCGGCGGCTTCGGCGTCGGTGGAGGCCAGAGCTTCCATGGCGTTTTCCACCGCGTCGGCGCAGGCCTGGCCCATCTCGGCCAGAGCCTGGTTCAGCTCGGTCAGCGCCTCATCATACTGCTTGCGAATGCTCATAGGTTTTCTCCTCTCTCATCAACCCATTAGCCGAACCGGCCAGAGATATAATCCTCGGTCCGCTTGTCTGCGGGGGTGCTGAAGATCTCGCTGGTGGGGCCCACCTCCACCAGTTCGCCCAGCAGGAAGAAGGCGGTGCGGTCGCTGATACGGGCGGCCTGCTGCATGTTGTGGGTGACGATGACCACGGTGTAATTCTTCTTCAGCTCGCTCATCAGCTCCTCCACCTTCATGGTGGAGCCGGGGTCCAGGGCGCTGGTGGGCTCATCCATCAGCAGGACCTCGGGCTTGACGGCCAGGGCGCGGGCAATGCACAGACGCTGCTGCTGGCCGCCCGACAGGCCCAGAGCGCTCTTTTTCAGGCGGTCCTTCACCTCGTCCCACAGAGCGGCGCCCCGCAGGCTGCTCTCCACGATCTCGTCCAGCTCTTCCTTTTTGCGCACGCCGTGGAGCTTGGGACCATAGGTGATGTTGTCGTAGATGCTCATGGGGAAGGGGTTGGCCTTCTGGAAGACCATGCCCACGCGGCGGCGCAGGGTGGTGAGGACCATGTTGGGTCCAAAGATGTCCTCACCACGCAGGGTGACGTCGCCCTCAATGCGGATGCCCGGCACCAGGTCGTTCATCCGGTTCAGCGTTTTCAGAAAGGTGGACTTGCCGCAGCCCGAGGGTCCGATCAGAGCGGTGATTTCCCGCTCGCCCACGTCCAGAGAGATGGACTTGAGGGCCTTGAAGTCACCGTACCAGAGGTTCAGGTTCTTCGCCGAAATAACAGGGGTGGTGTTTTGCGTTTCCATATCGTTTTACCTCATTCAATCAGCCCTTTTGGCGGAGATGCTTCTTGGCCAGGCGGGCGGCAATGTTGATGACCAGAACCAGAATCAGCAGGACGGCGCCGATGCCCCAGGCGGAGTCGAAGTCGCCGTTTTCAAAGGCCCGCAGATACAGCAGAACCGACAGGGTCGCGCCGTTGGAGGTGTAGGCCTCGATGATGTTGCCGGCGATGACCTGGGCTGCGCCGGCGGTGAACAGCAGGGCCGCGCTCTCGCCCACGATACGGCCGATGGCCAGGATGCAGCCGGTGACAATGCCGTCGATGCTGCAGGGCAGCACGATGGTGCGGATGATGTGCCATTTGCCGGCGCCCAGGCCCAGAGCGCCCTCGCGGTAGCCCATGGGAACGGTCTTGAGGGACTCCTGGGTGGTGCGGATGATGGTGGGCAGGGTCATGATGACCAGGGTCAGGCTGCCCGACAGCAGGCTGGTCTGGAAGCCCAGGGTCTGGGCAAAGACCAGCATACCCACCAGGCCGTAGATGATGCTGGGGATGCCGGCCAGGGTCTCGTTGGTGAACTCAATCATCGAGATCAGGCGGCGGTTGGTGGCGTACTCGGTCAGATAGACGGCGGCGCCCACGCCCAGGGGCAGGACGATAATCAGGGTCAAAAGAATGATGTACAGGGTGTTCAGGATGGCGGGCAGGATGCCGTTGGTGCCCCGCAGGATGCTGGAGGTGGTGGTCAGGAAGGTCCAGCTGACGTGGGGCAGACCCCGCACCAGAACCATACCGATGATGCCCACCACCAGCGCAATCACCAGGACGGCGGCAATCCATACCGCGCAGGTGAAGAACTGGTTCCACAGGCGGCGGGAGGGAGAAAAATCAGCGTAGCGATTACTTTTCACCGTTGCGGCCTCCTTTCAGGAAGAAGTTGAGGACCAGGTTGATGGCCATGATGAACAGGAACAGGATCAGGCCGATGCTGAACAGTGCCTGACGCTGCAGGCCGCTGGCATAGCTCATTTCCTTGGCAATGGCGGTGGTCAGGAAGGTGACGCTCTTGAACAGACCGGGCATGTTGGGGCTGTTGCCGGCCACCATCATGACGGCCATGGCCTCGCCCACGGCGCGGCCGATGCCCAGAACGATACCGGCGGCAATGCCGCTCTTGGCGGCCGGGACGCTGACCTTGAACCAGGTCTCCGCCTCGGTGGCGCCCAGAGCCAGGCTGCCCTCCTCGTACTCCCGGGGGACGGCGTTGAGGGCCGTCACCGACACCGAGACAATGCTGGGCAGGATCATGATGGACAGCACCAGGATGGCGGTCAGGAGGCAGGCGCCGGAGGCCCGGCCAAAGGCCGCGGCCACGGCGGGGACCAGCAGCTGCATGCCCAGCAGGCCGAAGATAACGCTGGGAATGCCGGACAGCAGCTCAATGGCCGAGGTGGCTGCCGTGCGCAGCTTGGGCGTGGCGGCCTTGGAGAGGAAAACGGCGGTGAGCAGGCCGATGGGGATGCCGATGAGGATGGCGCCCAGGGTGCCGTACACGCTGGACAGGATGAAGGGCAGGATGCCGAAGGAAGGCTCGGCGGCGGTCGAGGCCCATTTCTGGCCGAAGAGGAATTCCACAACGCCGATCTGGCCGATGGCCGGCAGACCCGAGATCACCATGTACACGGTAATCAGGGCCACGCAGCCGATGGCCAGAATGCCGCACAGGAAGAAGATGACGTTCATCACCAGCTCCAGCCATTCGGCTGCATTGTGGGGCTTGTTGAATTTTTTCCGGACGACGGCGCCGGAAGCGGAGTCTTGCTGTTTCATAGTAACCCCCATGGTATCAGGATGCAAAACGGCGGTCTACTCCCAAAAACCGCCTGGGACCGCATGGACCCAGGCGGAGTATCTCAGGATTTAAGACCCGGGCTTTGGTTGGGCTTAGCCCTGGGCGTCAACCAGGGGCACAGCGCCGGCCAGACGGATCAGCTCAGCAGCATCCTCGCTGGTAGCGAACTCGATGAAGGCCTTGATAGCGTCGGACTGCTCCACGGAGTCGTTGGTGATGAAGTTGAAGGGACGCTGGACCTCATAAGTACCATCCAGAACGGTGGCCTCGCTGCACTCAACGCCGCCGACGGTCAGGGTCTTGACGGTGTCGCCCACAGCGGACAGGGAAGCGTAGCCGATGGCCAGAGGGTTGGAAGCCACAGCGGAGATGACAGCGCCGGTAGCGGTCAGCTCCTGATCGTACTGGCAGGCATCCTCCACGCCCACGATGCTCTCGAAGCCGTCGCGGGTGCCGGAACCAGCCTCACGGCCGATGACAACGATCTCGCCGTCCTCGCCGCCAACCTCGGACCAGTTGGTGATTTCCTTGGTGAAGATCTGAGCCAGCTGATCCACGGTCAGGTCGGACACAGCGCTCTCGTTGTTGACCACGATGGCGATGCCGTCCAGGGCGACGGTGGTGGCGGTGACGCCGGTCTCATCGTCGTGCAGGCCGCGGGAAGCCAGGCCGATGTCCAGGGTCTGCTCCACAGCACCGGTGATGCCAGCGCCCGAACCGGTGGGATCGTAGCTGATGGTGACGTTGGGAGCGACCTCGGCGAAGCCCTCGGTCAGAGCCTCGATGACGCTGTTCATCGAAGTGGAACCGCCGGTGGCGATCTTGCCGGACAGGCTGCTCAGATCACCGGCAGCGGCGGAAGAAGCAGTGGAAGAAGCGGTGGAAGAAGCGGTGGAAGACACAGCAGACGAAGCAGCGGTGGAGCTGGAAGAGCTGCCGCAGGCGGTCAGAACGCCGGCCACAGCCGCAGCGCCGCAAACGGCCAGGAAGGAACGACGATTGATCTTTTTCATAGGAATTTTCCTCCAAAATCACAGCACCGGGAATGTGTCGGCCCGGCGATCTTTTTCTTTTTGCTTTCCTCTCGGAACGACCCCATTGTACAACCAAACCGCCTCGGCTGCGACCATGACCAGGGAAAATTCGTGTAAAGTTTTGGGCGGTGGTTTTGCCGAAACGAAAAGAAAATGTAAAATCGGGGCCAAAAGAATAGCCCTGAATTTTACATTTCCCGTGAAAGTGGAGAAAATCGGGCCTTTTGCCCCGACAAAAAGACGAAACGCCCCCGCGGCACAAAACAAAATCCCGGCGAACGTTGCCGTTCGCCGGGATAGGTTCAGGGTTTTGCGGGGGCGGAGCGGGATCAGACGATCCGGACGCCCTTCTGGATGACGGACTGGATGTTCAGAGCCTTGTCCGCCAGAATGATGTTGCCGTAGCGGCCGGGAGCCAGAGAACCATAGTCGGCCTCCAGCCCGATGCTCTTGGCGGGGTTCTCGGAGGCGGCGCGGACGGCGCTCTCCAGAGGCACGCCCATATCCAGGACGGCCCGCTTCATGCAGTCATACAGACAGGTGGCGCTGCCGGCGATGACGCCGGGGTTCTCGGTCAGGGTAGCCCGGGGACCGGTGACGGTGACCGCCTGGCCGCCCAGGCTGTACTGGCCGTCGGGCAGGCCGCAGGCCATCATGCTGTCGGCAATCAGGATCACCCGGTCATCTCCAAAGGTGTTGAAGGTGAACCGGACCATGGCGGGATGAATGTGGATGTTGTCGGTGATGAGCTCCACCTCGGCATGCTTTTCCAGGGCCGCAATGATGGGGCCGGGCTCCCGGTGGGAGATGCCAGGCATGGCGTTGTAGAGATGGGTCATGTGGCTGGCGCCGGCGTCAAAGGCCTGGATGGCGGTGGCGTAATCGGTGCAGGTGTGGGCAATGGAAATCCGCACCTCGTCCTTGCACTGGGCGATGAAGTCCAGCGCGCCCTCCACCTCGGGGGCGATGTCCACCAGCTTGATGAGGCCGCCCGACCGCTTCTGCAGGCGGCGGAACATCCCTACATCGGGGCCGTGGAGATAAGCGGGGTTCTGGGCGCCCAGCTTCTGGGGGCTGATGAAGGGACCCTCCATGTTGATGCCCACCAGGTCGGCGCCGCGGCCGTTCTTGTGGGCGGCGGCTGCGTCCATGACGCCGTTCAGAATCTCTTCGGAATAGGTCATGGTGGCGGGGCAGATGGCCAGGATGCCGCGGCTGGCCTCGAAATCGGCCAGGGCCTGGATGGCCTCCTCGCTGGCGTCACAGAAATCGTGGCCCATGGCGCCGTGGAAGTGGAGGTCCAGCAGGCCGGGCAGGGCGTACAGCCCGCCGGCGTCGATGACCTCCTCCCCGGGCTGGGGGGTCAGATCGGTGACGATGCGGCCGTCACGGACGGCCAGGTCCCCGGGAACAAAGGTGTGCTCGGGGGTATAGATGAGAGCGTTTTTCAGGATCATGGGGAAATACCTCCTGCCGCTCCCGCGGGCCGGCTTGTCCCTGTGGAACCGCCTGGGCCGGGGAGCGAATCAATCCGCCGCAAAACGGCGGTGCAGTGGGATCAGACCAGGCTCAGAGCCTCCTCGTCGCCCACCAGGATGAAGTCGGGGTGCATCTGCAGGATGGAAGCCGGAACCTCGGGGGTGACCGGGCCGAAGAAAGCCTTCTTAATGATCTCGGCCTTGTTGGCGCCGTTGGCCACCATCAGGACCTTGCGGGCCTGCATGATGGTCTTGATGCCCATGGTGTAGGCCTGGCGGGGAACCAGAGCCTCGTTGCCGTCAAAGAAGCGCTTGTTGGCTTCGATGGTGCTCTCGGTCAGGTCCACGCAGTGGGTGCCCAGCTCGAAGGCCTCGCCCGGCTCGTTGAAGCCGATGTGACCGTCGATGCCGATGCCCAGCAGCTGCAGGTCGATGCCGCCCACGTCGCGGATGATCTGGTCATACTCGCGGCAGGCTGCCTCGGCGTCGGGGTTGGAGCCGTCCGGCACATGGATGTGGTCGGGACGGACGTTCACGTGCTCGAACAGGTTCTTCTGCATGAAGTACCAGTAGCTCTGCTCATGGGTGCGGGGCAGGCCGCGGTACTCGTCCAGGTTGACGGTGGTGACCTCGGAGAAGTCCAGGTCGCCCTTGTTGTACCAGTCGATCAGCTGGGCGTAGGTGCCCACGGGGGTGCCGCCGGTGGCCAGGCCCAGCACGCAGGCCGGCTTCATGATGACCTGGGCCGAGATGATGTTGGCGGCCTTGCGGGACATGTCTTTGTAATCCTTTGCGCGAATGATCTTCATAGGGATAAACCTCCGTTTCAGGGTGTGTTCCTGCTCACGTTTTGGATAATTCCATTATAACACATCTGTATGGACAGACTGTGACAAAAAGGAGCCGCCGAAAGCAGGGCTGTTCGGCCCGCCCTCGGCGGCTATGAAAGGGGAGACGGGGCAACCAGTCCCCGCCGGTTTACATGGGAATGGGATGAGTGGGGCGGCGATGGCTCAGAGAGCCGGCCGCTCTCAGAGCATCTTCTTCAGCTCATCGTAAACGAACTGCACCTTGGGTCCGATGATGACCTGGCAGGCGTTCTTGCTGGGACGGACAACGCCGGCAGCACCTGCATTCTTAACGGCCTTTTCATCAACAGCGGTGTAGTCGTTGATCTCAAAACGCAGACGGGTTGCGCAGTACTCAACATTCTTGATGTTGCCCTTGCCGCCCACAGCTGCCAGGACGCCCGCAGCGACCTGGGTGTAGTTGTTGTTGGCCAGCACAACCTTCTTCTCTGCATCGGTGTTCTCATCCTCGTCCTCACGGCCCGGGGTCTTGAAATCAAAGGTCTTGATCAGGACGTAGAAGGCAATGAAGAACAGAACAGCAGCCAGCAGGCCCAGAGGCAGGATCATCCAGGTCTTTTCAGCAGCGGGCAGCGAAGCGGAGAAGACCAGGTCCGTTGCACCAGCCGAGAAGGAGAAGCCTGCGCGGAAGCCGCTGTAGTAGGTGATGACGGTCATGACGCCGTACAGCAGGGCGTACACGACGTACAGGGGGAATGCCACGAACATGAAGGAGAACTCGAAGGGCTCGGTAACGCCGCAGACGAAAGCACAGACTGCAGTGGAGATCAGCAGGCCGGCAGCAGCCTTCTTGTTCTTTGCGGTGGCGATCATGGCGGCAGCAGCAGCCGGGACACCGAACATCATGCAGGGGAAGAAGCCGGACATGTACATGCCCAGGCTCCAGGTGACGTCAGCGCTGGTCTTGCCTGCCCAGAAGTTGGTCAGGTCGCCCAGGCCGATGGTGTCAAACCAGAACACGTTGTTCAGAGCGTGGTGCATGCCGATGGGGATCAGCAGACGGTTCAGGAAAGCGTAGATGCCAGCGCCGAATGCGCCCAGGCCGACGATGGCGTCGCCCACGGCAACCAGACCGCCGAAGACCAGAGGCCAGACGAACAGCAGGACCACAGAGGCCAGAATCGAGACCACGGCGGCGGCCATGGCGACGAAGCGCTTGCCGCTGAAGAAGGCCAGGAAGTCGGGCAGCTGCATGGTCTTAAAGCGGTTGTAGGACCAGGCGCCGATCAGGCCGCACAGAATGCCGATGAAGGGGTTGGAGATCTTGCTGAAAGCGATGTACTGGGTGGAACCTTCCACGATGCTGGGCATGATGGTGGTGACCACGCCAACGCTCAGCAGCTGCTGGACCATCAGCCAGGAGGCCAGGCCAGCCAGAGCGGGGGTGCCGTCCGGCTCATCGGCCATGCCGACTGCAACGCCGATGACGAACAGGATTTGCATATTGTCGATCAGAGCGCCGCCGGCCTTCACCAGCAGGAAGCCGATGATCTGAGCCAGACCCTCGACCGAGCCGCCCTGCATGGTAGACGGACACAGCGCATAGCCGATACCCATCAGCAGACCGCAGATGGGCAGCACTGCGACGGGCAGCATCAGAGACTTGCCCAGTTTTTGCAGGTACTTCATCATAAGTGATATCCTCCCTTGTGCGCGAGGCGGCAACCGCCGCCTCCATGAAAAATAAAGGGCGTGCAAACACGCTTCTGGTTGCCAACGTGTTCACACTTGTGTAACAACATTGTAGCACATTTGTCAAAGAAAAGCTATAGATTTTCTGGAAAATAAAAAAATTTTTGGACGAATTGCATGAATATCGGAAAAAATACAGCCGGTTTTATTTTTGCGGGAAAAGGATTAACGAAGGTATGAAAAATATTCAACTTCGATCGAATAAAGATGCACCAAACTGAATAGGCGCGGTTTGGGGGTGACCGGACGAAGGGGGTTGTGGTATAATAGCTATACATGATTATTGTACCTGGAAGTGCACGCTCCGCGTGGAGTTGTCTCGGTCCGCCTTGGCGGACAAAGTATAATAGCCATACATGATTATTGAACCCGGAGGAGCCTGCTGGGCGCGGATGGGCTTTGGGCTGCGTTGACGGACAGGACAAGCGGACCCGGACGCACGGAGGCGGAGCGCCGCCCGCCGGCGGGTCGGGGCAAAACAGGAAAGAAGGGACCCCGGCTGTTCCGGCCGGCGGCATTCACCTTATCATATTACAGGACAAAACCAGATTATGTTTGACAGGAGGCATATACAATGGAATGGACGGACATCCGAGTGACGGTGGCCCAGAAGGACGCCGAGCTGGCCGAAGCGGCTGCAACCATGATCGCCGAGGGCGGCATCTACATTGAGGACTACAGCGACATTGAGGAGCAGGTGGCGGAGATCGCCCATGTGGACCTCATCGAGCCCGAGCTGCTGGAAAAGCCCCGGGACGTGGTGATTATCCATATTTATCTGGAACCGGGCGCCCAGCCTGCCGAGACCCTGGCGGCCATCGAGGCCCGGATGGAGGCCGCCGGCATTGCCTACACGGTGGAAACCGAAGGGGTAGAGCAGGAGGACTGGCAGAACGGCTGGCGGAAGTACTATCATCCGCTGGAGATCGGCCGGCGCCTGGCGGTGGTGCCCTCCTGGCAGGAGTACGACACCGACCGGGTCAAGCTGCTGCTGGATCCGGGCCTGGCCTTCGGCACCGGCGGCCATGAGACCACCGGCCTCTGCATGGAGGCGCTGGACGAGCTGGTCCAGGGCGGCGAGCGGATGCTGGATATCGGTACCGGCAGCGGCATTCTGGCCATTGCGGCCCTCAAGCTGGGGGCTGCCAGCGCCGAAGGCGTGGACATTGACCCGGTAGCGGTCCGCACCGCCGTGGAAAACGCCGCCCTCAACGGGGTGGAGAGCCAGTTCCGCGGACTGGTGGGCGACCTGTCCGATCAGGCCAGCGGCACCTATCAGATTGTCACCGCCAACATCGTGGCCAATGCCATCATCTCCCTGTCCCCGGCGGTGCCGGGACTGCTGGCCGACGGCGGATATTTCATTGCCAGCGGAATCATTGATACCCGCGCCGACGAGGTGGAGGCAGCTCTGAAGGCTGCCGGCCTGGCGGTGAAGGAGCGCAAAGAAAAGCGCGGCTGGGTCTGCTTTGTCTGCACCGCCGCCTGAACCTACCGATCAACAGGAGAAGAAACCAAGATGCCGCACCGTTATTTTACCACCGATGTCTGGCCCGCCGAGGGCCGGGCCTTTCTGCGGGGAGCCGATGCCCATCACCTGGCCCGGGTCATGCGGGCCAGAACAGGGGATCAGGTGATCCTCTGCGACGGCAACGCCGTGGAGTATACCGCCACCATCACCGGCTTTGGGGAGGACGAAGTGGAGTTCTCCATTCAGGAGGGGTATCCTTCGGCGGCCGAGCCCACCGTGGAAGTGACCCTGCTGGCGGGCTATCCCAAGCAGGACAAGCTGGAGCAGATCATCCGCCACGGCGTCGAGCTGGGATGCAGCCACATCATTCCCTTTTTCAGCCGTTACTGCGTGGCAGCCCCCAAAAAAGAGGACCAGAAGAACGTCCGCTACAACCGCATCGCCTATGAGGCGGCCAAGCAGTGCGGCCGGGGCATTCTGCCCGACGTAGGGATGCCCCTGCTCAATTTTGGGGCAGTCTGCCGCACCTTTGACCAGTACGACCTGGTGCTGTTCTGCTACGAATGCGGCGGCGCGCCCCTGCGCCAGCTGCTGGCCGACACGCCTGCCCCTGAGGGACGGCCTCTGCGCATTGCCATCGTTACCGGCGCCGAAGGCGGCTTTGCCGCCGAAGAAGCCGAGGCCGCCTCGGCCGCCGGCGCGAAAACGGTGGGCCTGGGTCCCCGCATTCTCCGCTGTGAGACCGCGCCCCTGGCCGTCCTGGCCTCGGTCATGACCCTCACCCAAAACCTCGAATAACCCTACTTTTCTGGAAGAAAAGTAGGCAAAAGACTTTCATCTGGTACCTCTGACTGCTGTGGTCCTTACAAGGCCCTGCCAGCGGCGAGGTTTCAGCCGCTTTATCAGGTTCCCGGGCTGCGCCCCGGTGAGTCCAAGGTTTTGCGAGGCCGAATCTGTCTTTTATTTTGGTGTGCTATTTCCCGGTAGATAGGAAAGCTCTATAAAATACAAAAATCTCCGCTTCTGCTTACCGTAGGGGCGGGGATTTTTTGTTTTAAAGTGTGGTTTTGGCGGTTTTTCTGCCGTTCGGGATGACATTGTTTTTTACCCGTTCACAGCCAAAAATTTTTGAATCAGAGGGCAGAACCGGGGAAATCTCCTCCGCCTCTCCCGTCCTCAAAATGGCTTGTATCCAAGATGGACCTTTCCAAACTATATAAAATTAAGCAAAAATGGAAAATCTTGAAATCGGGTCTTGACACCGGGGGGGGTATGGTATTATAGGCACACAAAGGAAAGGACCTTCCTTTGAACCTGTTTTGGGTC